>JANYEF010000114.1 GCA_025363325.1 Nitrospira sp.
CTCCTGATGGATGAGCCCTGCAGCGCACTCGATCCGCTCTCCAGCGGCGTTGTCGAAGACCTGATCGTCGGCCTGCGGGGTCGCTACACGGTATTGATCGTGACCCATAATCTTGCGCAGGCCCGTCGCATCGCGGATTACGCCGCCTTGTTCTGGGTTCAAAACGGATCTGGGCAGCTGATTGAAACAGGGACGGCTAAGCAGATCTTTGAAGAGCCCCGTGAACCGCTGACCGCGGCCTATGTGAGCGGCATGCGAGGATAGATGTTGTCACCGACTGAAACACACAGTCTGTCGGCCGCCGGTTCAGGATCGATACATCTGCGTCGCTGTAGGTATGTGGTTTCTGGGAACCGATGGTTCCATGAAGATCGGACATAAGTATGGCTGCGAAAGACAAGGTCAGATCACGCCTCACTCCAATTTCTTCGAATCCCTCCAGGGATCCGAGGGATCCACGGAGCATGAGACTCGGTCAGCTATCGGTCAAGCCGGAGCCCAGGCGTGCCCGTGAATGGCGGTCGCTGACCTTGATTGTCGAGCTTCAAGCCGGCGTCCATGCTCCCTCTCACCATGTTCCTGCTGGATCTCGCGTCGTCATGCTCCCAGTCCTGGTCATCGAACCTGACGATCCGCCCGAGGTGCTCCCTGAACACGAGGGTCCAGCACAACTTGAATCCGTGTCAGCGTCGAGGCAAGACGGCATCAAGGCTTCGGTCGTCGCTACGGAGGGCATAACGGTTGCTCGTCCCAAACAGACCCGTTATGTCTACGGGTCGCTCGTTCTCGATTCATCGCGGCACGAGGTCCACACGAACGGTCATGAAATCGAATTGACTCACAAAGAGTTCGGTTTGCTGGAATGCTTTCTCAAAAATCCAGGACATGTCCTATCACGAGACACCCTGTTGAACGTGGCCTGGGGATACGACTACTATGGAACGACCCGTACTGTCGATGTCCATGTCCGGATGCTCAAACGGAAAATCCCCTTGCTCGGGCCAGCCATCGTTTGCATTCGTTCGCTCGGCTATAAGCTGTACGAGAATCGTGAGTCTGTTTTCTGAGTGTTTTCTGCCGACACGTACCCTTCACCAGTAAGGCGTACCTGTGCCTCTTCCCCGCATCGTCTTCGAATGCCGGTGGACCGACAGAACTTTTGGAGTAGATGAATGGTGGGTCGGCTATTTGATACCGGCTGAACCAGCACTTTGTCGGCACTATCGGATGGCTGTTCACCGTTGCTGGGCAGGATAGTCACGACGAGATCGACCCGAATCTGTCGCGCTCTTATGACTGGAGTAACGCTGGCAAGGTGGTCGTGCCGAAACCGAGGCCATAACCTCACGGATAGAGGAAGCCACCTCGTCGCAGACTCGACGGAATGTTTCTCGTCGTTGTTCGGAGGACTCTGTGACGGCTGCCGAATCGCCTCTGAGCGCGGAGAAAACTCGGCTGGGGGACTTTTCAGCACGCTGTTACTAATGGCGCATCCATCAGCATCGTCTCCATGCGTCCCCCGAGTCTATCGTCAATAATCATCGAACCATCAAACAGAAACATTTACCGGCGCCGACTTGGCCGAATCCCCTTCCTCACCACGGTCGTGAACGACGCCACGAAATCTTCAATCTCCTCGACGGCATCAGAATTGATTGTGTAATAGATCCAGCGGCCTTCCGGACGATCGTGAATCAAGCCTGCATCCTTGAGCACTTTCAGGTGAAAAGAGAGACGTGACTGCCCAGTCTGAAGGGCCTCGGTTAGCTCACACACGCAACGCTCGCCCTCCTTGAGCCGATCGAGAATGTCCAGCCGCGTCTCATCTGCAAGCGCGTGGCACAGTTCAGCTGTTTTAGCTCGATTTTTCCCCGACAGCGTAGGCATGCTTTCTTATACATCAAGATTATATGATGGATCAATGGGAGAATATCGTGATTGCGTAAGCTTCTGACAGTCTGCTAAGGTGACGAGATAGAGTTCCTCCGCAATCATCTTCGGACGAATACCTCACATGGTCTGGGACCCCAAAGAAGATCCTTGGAGTAAGAAGCGCGACCCGCTTGAGGATGCCCTCAGGCAGGCCCAATCGCAATTCAAGAATCTGATGCCCTCATTCAAGAATCTGATGCCCTCAAGCGGCTTCAGAAACATCGCGTTGGCAGGGCTGCTCATCTTTCTCGCCTGGCAGAGCGCCTTTATCGTCGCCCCGGATGAGGAGGGCGTCGTCAAACGATTTGGCGCCCCTGTCCGAACCGTGGCGCCTGGTCCCCATATGAAAATTCCCTTCGTCGAAACCGTCCTGCAGCCAAAAGTCCAAAAACTCCACCGTATCGAGGTAGGCTTCCGGACAGATCGGCAAGGCCGCCAGCAAATGCTGGCGCAAGAGGCCCTGATGCTCACCGGCGACATGAACATCCTGGCCATCGAATTCATCGTGCAATACAAAATTAAGGAGTCTGCGAACTATCTCTTTAACGTCGCAGAAATCCATGAGACGATCGGCAAAGCTGCCGAGGCCGCAATGCGGGAAGTGGTCGGTAAGGGCAAGATCGACGAGGCGTTGACGACCGGCAAAGCCCAGATCCAGCAAGATACCCAGATACTCCTCCAATCCCTTCTCGACCAGTATCAGGGCGGCGTCCAGGTCGCTGCCATCCAACTCCAGGACGTCAGTCCTCCCGATGCCGTGGCAGCTGCATTCAAGGATGTGACGAATGCGAAGGAAGATCGAGAGAAACTGATCAACCAGTCTCAGAGCTATCGCAACGACATTCTCCCTAAAGCCCAAGGCGAAGCCGCTCAGGTGGTGAACCAGGCCAAGGGCAACGCCCAGGCGCGACTGAATCGCGCCCAAGGTGAGGCCAACCGTTTTCTGGCGACTTTGAAAGAGTACAATCAAGCTAAAGACATCATCAGCAAGCGGATCTATATCGAAACCATGGAAGAAATCCTCCCGAACATCGAGAAAGTCATCATTGATGGCAAGGCAGGAGATCGTGTGCTTCCGTACCTTCCGCTCGAGCGTCTCAAACCCAGGACCGGCACCGCCGTTGAGGACCAGAAACCATGAACAAGCAGGGGTTCCTCATTGCACTCGTGGTGGTCGTCATCGGATTGTTTTTCCTGGGAGCCTCACCGCTCTTCACCGTGGACATCACCCAGAATGCGATCGTGGTTCAACTCGGGAAGCCTGTCCGCAATATCACGGAGCCGGGGCTCTATGTGAAAGTGCCGTTTATTCAAGAGGTCACCTACTTCGATAAGCGCCTGCTGGACTACGACTCAGATGCGCAAGATGTGATCACACAAGACAAGAAAACCCTCCTTCTTGACAACTACGCCAAATGGCGGATTGTCGACCCCCTCAAGGTCTATCAGAACTTTCAAACCCAACGGGGCGCGCTGCAACGGCTCAACGATATTATCTATTCTGAACTCCGGGTCGAGCTCGGACGCCATGATCTTCTGGAGATCGTCGCGGATCACCGGGCCGATCTCATGAAAATCGTGACCCAGCGGTCGCATGAGAAGGCGTCCGCGTATGGGATCGAGATTCAGGATGTGAGAATCAAACGCGCTGACCTTCCTGAGCAGAACGAGAAGGCCGTGTTCGCCAGAATGCAAGCTGAACGGGAACGACAGGCGAAGCAATACCGTGCGGAAGGCGCTGAAGAAGCGCAGAAAATCCGTTCAGAGGCGGAAAAGGATCGCGAGATTATTCTGGCTCAAGCGTACAAGGAATCGGAAGAACTTCGTGGCGCGGGGGATGCGAAGGCCTTTAAGGTCTATGCTGACGCCTACCGTCAGGATCCTCATTTTTTTGAATTTACTCGCTCGATGGAAGCCTACAAGAAAACCTTCAAAGATAAGTCCACCCTGGTGGTGAGTCCTGACTCAGAATTCTTCCGCTATCTGAAACAGCGCTAGCCTTCAGGACAGCCCCACAATCTCGCCCGTGCCTGGATCAATTCCAATGCGTTCCCCGGCTGGCTTCTTGGGCAACCCCGGCATGAGTTGAATGCCTGAACAGACCGCCGTGAGAAACCCAGCCCCTGCGAGCACTCGCACCTCCTTGATCGGCAACGTAAACCCTGATGGGCGCCCTTTCAACGCCGGATCGTGCGACAGCGATAATGGCGTCTTGGCCATGCAGATGGGCAGCTGAGCAAGTCCGAGCTGCTGCGCCAATTCGATGTCTCGTTCGGCCACTGCGTCGAACGACACGGCCGAGGCCCCATACATTTGCGTGGCAATGGTCTGGATTTTCTTCTTGATCGGCCAGGCGACGTCATATAAATGCCTAAACGTAGACGTTTCCCCTGTGGCTCTGACCACCGCCCTCGCTAAATCTTCAGCCCCTTTACCGCCATCGGCCCAATGGGTTGAGACCGCAGCATCCACCGCACCAACCTCTCGGGACCGCTCTCGAACCCATTCCAGCTCAGCCACCGGATCATCGACGAACGCATTGACCGCCACCACCACGGGCACCCCATGGGCTTTCACGTTCGCAATGTGCTGCTCCAAGTTCGCAAAGCCTTTTACCAATGCCTCCTGATTCGGTCCGGTAAGCCCTGCCGGGAGCGGGGCTCCAACCTTGACCGCTCCTCCACCACCGTGAAGCTTGAGTGCGCGAAGCGTAGCGACCACCACGGCCGCCGCTGGCTTGAATCCTGATAGGCGGCACTTGATGTTGAAAAATTTCTCCGCCCCGAGATCACTCCCGAATCCAGCCTCCGTGATGACATAGTTCGCACAACGCAATGCGATGGCATCGGAAAGAATCGAACAATTCCCGTGGGCGATATTACCGAACGGACCCGTATGCACGAACGCCGCGGTTCCCTCCAGCGTCTGAACCAAGTTCGGCAACAACGCGTCTCTCAGCAAGACTGCCATGGACCCGGCACATTCAAACTCTTCTGCCCGCACTGGCTTACCATCCGTTGTAAACCCAACGATGATCTGCCCAAGCCTGCGGCGCAGGTCGGCTTGACTCGATGCTAAAGCGAGCATCGCCATGACTTCGGAAGCTTCCGTGATCACAAACTGGCCCGTGCGACCCGCAGTCCCCTCTCCCAGCGAGATCTGCCGTAACGCCCGATCGCTAACTCCCAACGTCCGTGGCCAGGTGATCCGATTCGGATCCACCCGAAGCGCATTCCCATGAAACAGGTGATTATCAACAAATGCTGACAAGAGATTGTGACTGGCAGATACTGCGTGGGCGTCGCCGGTCAGATGGAGGTTGATCTCTTCCATCGGAAGGACTTGCGCCCGCCCTCCCCCTGTTCCTCCACCTTTGATCCCAAACACCGGCCCCAACGAAGGCTGCCGAAGCGTGACGGCCGTTCGATGGCCCAGGCGGGAAAGGCCCATGGCAAGCCCGATGGAAGTTGTTGTCTTGCCCTCCCCGAGCGGGGTCGGATTGATGGCAGTCACGAGTATATACTTACCAAGTGGCGCAGCATGAAGCCGCTCAAGTACGTCAAGCGAAACCTTCGCCTTCAACTTTCCGTACGGAAGTAGTTCGCTGGCCTGGATGCCAAGCTGATCAGCGACATCCTGAATTGGACGCGCCTTCACTGATCGATTAATCTCAATATCTGTCATAGGTCGAGTAAGGCATGATCTCTACTGCGAAAATGACGAGTGAATTATAACATAGAAATTAATTCGATTCGGTGATGTTGGTGAATGAGAGGGGTGAGTTCATTGCGGCCCCGCCATGAACCGATTGGTTGATGGCGAGGCCAGCGAGCGAAGAGGGACGCCTAACGAGCTATTCGAGGATGTACTTTACCGGGTCAAGCGCCTGGCCATGAACCTTGACCATGTAGTGTAAGTGGGGCCCCGTGGCTAGTCCGGTGCTCCCGACTAAGCCAACGACTTCTCCACGCTTTACGCGCTGCCCCTCTTTGACTAATGCTTTAGCTAGGTGCCCATAGACGGTTTCAATACCGAAACCATGGTCGACTTTCACGAGATTTCCCAGCTTAGGGTCGAAGCCGACTGCGGTGACTCGCCCTTGAGCCGGAGCCTGAACTGGCGCATTGGCAGCAGCTCCAATATCCAACCCGTCATGCCAAGCGGGCTTTTCTGTGAATGGGGAAACCCTTGGCCCAAAACCAGAGGTCACCCATCCCTTCACCGGCCAAATGGATGGAGTTGCTGCCCATCGAGAAGATTTCTGTTCGGCAGCCAAGGACAACTCTTGAAGCGATCGTTCCTGGGTCGTAGCTTCTTTCGACAGCCAATCTATACTATCCTTGATTGAGGCGATCATCTCCTGCTCGGTGAGACCGCTCGAACCGGCAGGTAGGCTCGTTTGGCCAGCTAGAGAACTCTGACTGGTTTCCGCTGAACTGACGTGCTGAGCCCCAGCTTCACTCATGGGCATCTTCTCAGAGGCAGGAAGAGTATTGCCATCGGGAAGGGGAACATCCACGCCACCTCGGCCATTAGCCATATCCCCTGTTTTAGGGGCCTCGATTCCCAACATGACACGAAGTCGCTGATTGACCTCCTTCATGCTCGTTAAACGCTTCTTCAGGTCATCGACGGCGCTAGAAAAGGCCCCTGTCTGTTCCCGTGCACTCATGGCTTCTGCACGGAACGATGAGAGCTCCCAGACTTCACCGGTTCTAATCACGTAGTGCGAGATGACAAGAATGTCGGCTAGGATAAAAATAGCTCCGACAATCAACAGCTTACTGACAAGTTTGCGCGGGAAGCTAAACCGCAGTGGCTTAGCTGTTGAGCCACGAAAGATTACGACGGTATAGGCATCGCTATTTTCTGCACCGTTCGTTTGTCCCATGAACTTCACCCCCTGCTGAATGGGCCCCTCAGTTTCCTAATATAGTTATCGCCAACTGTACCTATCTAAGTCGCTTCAGTCAACCCCTCACTTTGGTGATGGGAAAACACCCTTCACTCACTATTAGCTGTGGGTTTCATTTCGTACCCACTCAATATATCGATCAAGACCTTCCTTAACCGGCAACGCAATGATTTCAGGAGTCTCATATGTGTGCATCGCCTTGATCGCTCTTTCTAGAGCTCGATACCGAGGTTTAGTGGATTTCAATATGAGGAGAACTTCTTGTGCTTTGACAACTTTTCCCTCCCAACGATATATCGATTGAATCCCTGGGATGATATTCGCACAGGCAGCTAACTTTGCATTCACCATTCCTTCGCCAATCCTTACCGCTTCTTTCTGATTTACCGCCGTAACCAAGATAACAAGGACTTGCTCTGCCAATTTCTTCATAAGGGGCGCGACCATTGGGAAACAACCTTTCCGCCCTGCAATGCCCCGTACCATCCTCTCTCGATAGAATGATAAGGCAATTTCCGGGCCTAATACGTAGACAGGCCAACTATTATCACAATTTATCAATATCTTATGACATTATGCTATCAATCTAACCCTTGCTAGTGTCCTTCCATGCCTATATTTAGTTGCATATGAGCATTTAAAGACAAGATGTTGACAGAAATGTACAAACTTTGCCCCTCCCTTCTCTCACTAAAGAAAAGGATGCGACCTCATCAGTTGACTATTCTCTTTCTCAGAAAGGGCCAGACCGAGGGGGCCATCAGGCTCATTGACAGGCTTTTCACCCCTCACATATTATGATGCCCTCAAGCAAGGAGGTCACGCAATGAGCTTTGTCATTTCCCCAAAAGAGCTGAAGACAAGCCTTGATAAAGGCGACACATTAGTTTTGGTTGATGTGAGGGAGGAATGGGAATACTCACTTGCGAAACTGGATGGCTCAATCCTAATTCCCCTCGGGACACTCCCTCAATCGCTCGCTCGGTTAAACCGCGACTCGGATATCATTGCCATCTGCCACCATGGTATGAGAAGCGCCGAT
>JANYEF010000448.1 GCA_025363325.1 Nitrospira sp.
GCCCATGAAATTCTTTCTTGATACAGCCAATGTGAAGGAAATCCAGGAAGCTGCCAGTTGGGGACTCCTCGACGGTGTCACGACAAATCCCTCGCTCGTGGCCAAGGAGGGCCGCAGCTTCAAGGAAATGCTCGTCGAAATTTGCAACATCGTGGATGGGCCGATCAGCGCAGAGGTCGTCAGCCTCGAAGCCGATGCCATGGTGAAGGAAGGGAAGGAACTCGCGAAGATCCATAAGAACATCGTCGTGAAGGTGCCCTTGATTGCGGAGGGGTTGAAGGCCACAAAAAGATTGGCTGCCGAGGGCATCAAGGTGAATGTCACATTGTGCTTTTCTCCAACCCAGGCGTTACTCGCAGCAAAAGCCGGTGCCTGGTGCGTCTCACCCTTTATCGGTCGGCTTGACGACATCAGCTCAAACGGGATGGAACTCATCCGCCAGATTCTGACCATCTACCGCAATTACGACTATAAAACCCAGGTGCTGGTGGCCAGCGTGCGCCATCCTCAGCACGTGGTCGAGGCTGCGCTGGCTGGTGGGCATATCTGTACGATGCCCTTCTCGATCTTTCAGCAGATGGTGAAACATCCGTTGACGGACAGCGGACTCAAGAAGTTTCTGGCGGATTGGGAAGCACAAGCCAAGAAGTAAGGCCTAGCAGGATGCTGAAAAATTCCGCCAGCATCGTTCTCGCCTTGAAAGCATCCTCAACGTAGCCCGGAGGCTACGCCTCCGGTGCTTTCATCGGCTGCGGCCTTGCTGGACGGACTTTTTGAGCATCCTGGGGTAGTGTCCTTCTGTCGTGCCATATGTGGGAACCACCAAAGTTCTCGCGTGCCACAACAGTTTTTTAGCAGCCTGCTATGAGCTGGGTCGGGTGCGCTCCGGCTCGGCAAGTCGTTGTCGAGCGGTTGCAAAGATATGGTGAAACATCGGCCTGGTCAGTATTCCGGTGAAGGTATTTTGCTGGCTCGGATGGTATGAGCCGATCAATGTAATGCCCCACGGAAGGGTCTGTACGATTCCATGGGAAAATTTCGGGAGCGGTGAGGGAAGTTGCAATCCCTCATCGCGGCAACTTTTCAAGTAGTGATCGAACGCAATCTTGCCCAGTGCGACCACCACTCGGATCTTCCGTAACAACCGGAGTTCTTCCCGCAGATAGGGGCGGCAGGCCTTGAATTCCTCTGGGGCCGGTTTATTATCGGGCGGCGCACAACGGACGGTCGCGCCAATGTAACAATCCGATAACTTCAGCCCGTCATCCCGGTGATGGGAGCTGGCTTGGTTGGCGAAGCCGAATCGATGTAAGGCATCATACAGCCAATCTCCGCTCCGATCGCCTGTAAATACCCGTCCAGTTCGGTTGCCACCGTGTGCGGCTGGCGCGAGGCCGAGTACATAGAGGCGCGCGTGCGAGTCCCCAAATCCGGGGACCGGACGCCCCCAGTAGGTCCAGTCCTCAAACTGCTTTCGTTTTTCCGTAGCGATCGCTTCCCGATAGGTGACGAGCCGTAGACAGGCGGTGCAGTGGGTGATGCGATCGTTGAGGAGGGTCAATGCACGCATAGACCCTCGCAGTCTAACACGAATCCAAAAGTCGATCATGCTTGCCGGTCCCTAGCCGTGCTGTTAGCATGAGCATTCAGAGTTGAGTTGTTCACTCCATAATAGGAGATAGGATTGGCATGACGAAGTGGATTCGGCGAGCACTGGTGCTCAGTGGGCTGTGTATCCTGGTCACGCTCCCGATTGGGACAGGAGCACAGCCACAACCTGAACGTTCCGAGGCGAAGGAGAGTACGCCTCGACCTGGAGACAGTGGAGAGCCAGAGCATGAGCTGATCCTGCTCGATCCCCTTGAGAACCCCGACGAGCCAGAGGACCGCCTCGTCATTCTTCCGGAAATCAAACGGGAGGGAGAGCGCTACTTCCTCAGTTCATTCAAGTTGCCTGACAAGCTGAGCTTTGCCGGCCAACCAGTCCCGCTCGACAACTGGCAGGTACGTGAACGCATCGAGTATGAGTTCTATCAATTCTTAGAAGACCAGGGCGAAAGTATCATCCTCGCCAAACGAACCGGACGCTGTTTCCCTCCCGCCGAAAAGCAGCTGGCCGATGCCGGGCTGCCGGACGACCTCAAGTATATGCTGCTGGTGGAGAGCAAGTGTGTCGCCGCCGCCTATTCAAAGGCGAAAGCGTCGGGGCCGTGGCAGTTCATCCCTTCCACCGGGCGACGCTATCGTCTCAAGAGCGACGCGGTCCGCGACGATCGTCGCAATCTGGAGATGTCGACGGAAGCAGCGGTCAAGTATTTGCGTTATCTGAAAGATTTCAAGCAGAACGATTGGTTCATGGCCATGGCTTCGTACAATGCCGGCGAAGAACGAGTGCGTCGGTTGTTGAAGGATCAAAATATTACCGACTACTGGAAGATGCACGGGCCACGGGAAACGATGCGCTATGTCCCGAGAATCATCGCCGCCAAGGAAATCTACTCGCAGCCGGAGAAGTATTTGGGTCTAAGCAAAAAAGACCTGTATATGCCGATGGAAACTGAAACGGTCACCGTCAACGTGAAAGATTCCCAGCGAGCCCTCACCTCGATTGCCGAGGAATTTGGGACCTACTTCTTGGAACTCAAGATGTTGAATCCTGAATTCAAAAAGGATGCGCTCCCACGCGGGACCTATCAGATGAGAGTTCCACGGCAGACCTGTCCCTCCCGTTGTTTCAAGCAGGACAAGACTCCCTAGCAGGATGCTGAAAACGCCCACCAGCCAGGAAACGCTGTACGCTGAACGGTGAGCGATGAACAAGGAAACGATTGTCACTTCAGCGTTCCGCGTTCATCGTTCAAAGTTCAGTTGTTCACTTGCTGCGGACTGCTAGTCTATTGTAAGCGTGATGCAGATTCCTCCCTCTCCTGTCCAGCCACTTCTGAAGAAATTAATCGTTCGAGGACTGGCTGCGGTCGACGCCCGTATGGCAGTGGGTCGCGCCATCTCCAGAAACGGCGAGGAGCTGATCATCGGCGGGCGTCGGTATGACCTGCGTCGCTATGAGCGAGTGGTCGTGGTCGGAGCTGGGAAGGCGACGGCCCCGATGGCTCTGGCGGTAGAACAGCGGCTGGGACGTCGGCTGCAGGGCGGGTTCGTCGTGGTGAAGCACGGACATGGCCTGCCGACGAAACGGATCGTCGTGGCGGAAGCCGGCCACCCAGTTCCCGATCGGGCCGGTCAGCGGGCGGCCGCCAGGCTCTGTGCCATGGCGTCAGAACTCGGTCGGCGCGACCTCTTGATCGTGCTCCTGTCGGGCGGTGGATCCAGTTTACTGCCTGCTCCGGTCGCAGGGGTCACGTTAGCCGACAAGCAGCGGACCACAGAGAAACTCCTCCGATGCGGCGCGACCATTCGCGAAATCAATACCGTTCGGAAACATCTCTCGCGCATCAAAGGCGGACGTCTCGCCGAGTTGACCGAGGCCACCGTTGTGACGCTGATTCTGTCCGATGTGTTGGGTGACGACCTCAGCGCCATTGCCTCAGGGCCGACAGTCCCGGACCCCACGACCTATCAAGACGCTGTTGCGATTCTGAAGCGCTATCGCATCTGGCAGGCAGTCCCTCAACGAGTGCGTCGGCATCTCGACCGTGGATGTCAGGGACTCGCGTGTGAAACCCCGAAGCCCGGTTCCTCCCTGTTCCGTCGGGTTCGCCATCACATTGTCGGGAACAACGCAACGGCCGTCACGGCTGTTATGCGCGCAGCCAGAGAGGCAGGTCTTCGAACCCTCGTCCACACGCCGGCCTTAACCGGAGAGGCTCGTGAGGCGGGGAAGCGGTTTGGCTCCATGGCGAGGAATATTGTACGCGAGGGCACACCGCTACAGAGGCCCTGTTGTGTGGTGGCCGGTGGGGAAACCACCGTGGCCGTCACCGGAAAGGGAACAGGCGGGAGGGCGCAAGAATTCGCCGCAGCCGCCGCTTTGGAAATTGCTGGTCTGGCCAAGGTGTGGGTGGCGGCGATCGGCACCGATGGCACCGACGGTCCGACTGATGCGGCTGGAGCCGTGGTCGATGGCGATACCGTGGCGCGCGCGCAGCGCCTCTCGGTGGATCTCAAGGGCGCGTTGAAACGCCACAACACCTACCCCGCATTGAAGAAGCTCCATCAGCTCATCCTCACCGGACCCACCGGCACGAACGT
>JANYEF010000459.1 GCA_025363325.1 Nitrospira sp.
CGGCTACTGCTCAACGGCTCGCAGTGGATCGTGCTGACTGGCGCACAGAAGATGGACTGGCAGACGTCTTGTCGCCGTCACTCAGTGAGTTGCAAGATTACGATTTGATTCGAAAGGCGTACAGTCGGCGACAGCTCAGGGAGAAGATGGTCTATTTCTGGGACAACCATTTCAATACCTATTATCGAACGCATAACAAGGGTCAATACGAACTTGCAGAGAACGAGGCCTTCAGGGCTAACGCGTTCGGGAAGTTTCTCGATCTGCTCATAGCCAGTGCCAAGAGCAGTGCAATGATCATTTATCTCAATACTAACGACAGCCGGAAGGAAAGCCCAAACGAAAACTACGCGCGGGAATTGCAGGAATTGCATACGCTCGGAGTCGATGTGAACGGAAATCCGAACGGCTATACGCAGGCTGATATTGTAGAGGCGGCCAAAGCCTTTACAGGTTGGAGGACGTTGGACGTGGCTCGGCCCGGTTTCCGATTCGATGCCGGACGGCATAGTCCTGGTTCGAAGCAGTTCTTGGGGCAGACTGTGGCGTTCAACGGTGGCGGGCCCGGCGAGGGTGAACAGGTGCTTGCAATCGCCTCGCGCCATCCGTCTACTGCCGCGTATCTCGCCAAGAAGTTGTGTGTGTACTTTGTCAGCGACGTGCCATCCGCATCTCTTTTGAACGAAGTCGCGTCGGTGTTCACCGACTCCGGCGGCGACATCAAGAAGGTGTTGATTGCGATCTTGACTTCCCAGGATTTTAATAACGTTGCCAACTATCGAGGTCAGGTCAAGACGCCGCTGGAATTCGTGGCGAGCGTACATCGCAACCTTGGCGTGTGGTCGCCGATCGATCCATTTAGGAATCGCCTAGTGAGAATAGGGCAGGGGTTGTACGAGAAGCCGGAACCGACGGGATATAAAGAGGCGGCCGGTGAGTGGCTCAATACGGATGTAGTGTTCAACGAGGTGAGCTTCGCCTATGAAGCGACGATTCCAGGATTCGTCGGCGGGTCGACTATCAGATACGGATCCGATACCAGCGGTGGGTCGACCAGACTCTGGTTGAAGAATCTCGGGCTCAAGACGGAAGAAGAGGTATTGGGGTTTCTCTTGAATTTGACCTTCGACCGGCAGGTGAGCCTCACGGAGTATCAGACCTATCTCACCACCCTTCGAAGTGGTGGTGGGACCTTTAATCTCGATAACTCCAACGTCGAGACGCCGCTCGATCGAATGCTGGCAACCGTGTTGGCCAGTCCACGCTACAAATACCAGTGAGGTGTCTATGGAAACCTGTCAACATTGCCGTGCAGAAGAAGATCTGTCGCGTCGAACGTTATTGAAGCGGGCGTTCGGAGTCGCAGGCGCGACGTTAGTGCTGAATTTCTTTCCGTCTGAATTTCTCCGTCGCACCGCGGCGGCTGCGACCAACGCCGGAAAGACCTTGGTGGTGGTCTTTCAACGCGGAGGAAACGATGGTCTGAACACGATCGTGCCCTATACGGATGATCAGTATTATGTCATGCGGCCATCGGCATTGAATCGACCGGGAAACATCGGTATTCCCCGGCCGGGAACTGGTGATGGCGCCGGAATTGGTCTCCCAGGTACGGGGTTTGCCATGCACCCGGCCATTCAACCGTTTCTCGATTTGTACAACAACAATGAGTTGGCGATTGTGACGCAGGCGGGGTTTGCCGGCTCGACGCAATCGCACTTCACGGACCAAGACATCATCGAGCGAGGGCTCTTTTCAGCGTCAGACGGGTGGCTCAATCGCTATCTGCAGGCAGTTGGCGCGGTCGGGGCGCCCACCATTCGTGCTGCCGGGATGGGGAGCGATCTGGCCGATTCGTTGCGTGGGGCGACCCTGGTCCCTGCCATCAATGATCTGTCAGCCTTGAGTTTTGCGAGACTCGGGAACTCAAAGGCTCCGTTGGAATCGAATCTCCGGGCGCTCTACGCGCAGGATCCTCAATCGACGAGTACGAACCCCTATAGCCGGCTTGTTCATGCGCTTGGACCGGACATGCTCAACCGAGTTGCAGCGATCGAAGCCATCGGCCCAGCGCCAACCACCGGCCTCGGCGCCGCCTATCCGAATACGACCTACGGCAGGCAGCTTCGCGACGTCGCGCACATCATCAAAAAGGGATTGGGGCTCGAAGTCGCCACGGTCGATATCGGTGGATGGGATACACACGATGACCAAGGCGGCGGCGGTGGCGCCACCTTGTCGCAAGGGGCAAGATTAGCGGAGTTTTCGGGAGGGATCCGGG
>JANYEF010000468.1 GCA_025363325.1 Nitrospira sp.
GCTGGGTTTTCCACAATCATCTCACTGCTTAAAGCGTTCTGTCTGATTGTCGATAACAAAGCTCTTCATAACCGAACCACAACGGCTAATGAGGTTTTGCTGGTTTTAGGCATAGACACGCTCGGCGGAAAGTGAATTTGCAACTGGTTCGACCAACAATAAAAAGCCAAAAATGAATATTCCGATGCCGAGTGTCCGAACTAATGCTATTGCGAAAGGGTTAACGTTTGGGTCCAGTGCCCACATTGGCTTTCTTTGGGGAGCCAGCATCTTTTAGAGCGATAAGAAAAATTTCCTCTGCTCTTCTTCTCGTGACTCAAAAACACTTTCCAAGGATCGCTCAGAGTGGTAAGACATATGAGCCAGTTGGTACAGGTCAAACGCGGTATGAAGATGGAATTCCTGTAAGCCTCGTCATTTGCCTGTAGGGATATGGTACGAAGTATTTTGAGAAGGCTACTGGACGGTCTGCTAGAAATAATCAGCCTTGCAGTGTGCCTGACTCCTGCCTATGCGGGTGCTCCCGAGCAAGTGTCAATACAAACTTTATTTGCTCAATCTCCCTCTTATCAGAGCCACCAGGTGACTCTTCAAGGCACGACGAGAGACTTACAGGTGATCCCCCCGATGCCAGCACCGGGGAAGAAGTGTCCCATGCTCTATGGACGGGCGACATTCACTCTTGATGATGGGACTGGTTCCCTTCCCGTTCAACTTGAGGGAAGCTGCCTGCGACCGCAGGCAGTTGATGCACTCCCCCAGAATGGAGATATGGTGCTAATAACGGCGGTGATATACATAGTAAATAATGACCTGCCAGTTCGTCTGCTGGCACAGGCGACGGAGATTAGGATTCTCGACCCAAAATGAAATCTTAAGGAACGGAGTCCCGTAGTCAAAAAACGGCTTGCTAAACCGAAGTTTTCGTTCTACTGACCTCGAATGTGACGGTTCGCAAAGGGTACAGATCGGGGAGGCGAGCAGGACTCGAACCAGAGATAACCGCGGTCGTAAAACGGTCGTATCGCAGAGCTACTTACCGCTCATTCCTTCAAACTCCGTGAAAGCGAGCCCAAATCAAATCCCGCCTTCGGTACTATTTAACGAGAAATATGAACTAACTTTTACTTTTCCTCGTTGGTTGAATGCGAAAGTTATCTCCATCTTCTGACGGTTCAAATCCGCGCATTTTACAATAACTAAAAAAAGCGCTCTGAAGAAAATGGTTCATCAGTCCGATCACTTTCCATACTTCCTGTAGGTGGTCATCAAGTTCCATGTTCAATCGTTTTACGTCTAGGCTGGCGCCAAATGCGGCAGCGTTTCTGGCAGTATCAGCGAATGAAAATCGAATCCTGCCTTTCTGTGGGTTGCCTTCGAGAATAAATCCGTCGTCAACGCTACCGAATGACTGCTTTAGTTGACTCAATCCATCTCCAAAATGATTGCGAATATAGTGAAATGCTCCCTGATTGCGAACCCTAAGAAGAAAGACGCCTAGCGGTTTGGGTTCATCAGAGGAGTTCCAACTGAGAATGGGCAACAGCCCCTCGTAGGCGTTATTTCCGTTATCATCAAGGTTTGCAAATAGCTCTTTGAATCTCTGATCTCCCTTCATCCTTTTTAACGACTTTAGAGCTTCGTGCAGCACGCCTAAGAGGAGCCGCCATTGCATAGACCTTCGCTGGTCATCGAGCTTTTTCGCTAATGGGTCTTTAGGAACATGTTGATATACTTCCATCCAATCAACAATGCGCAACATATCGTTATAGGCGGACATGAGACACAAAAGATCGAGGCCTAAAATATCGGCAGGTGGAAATAATTCAAACGCCGGGAACGCGATCCATCGGCGGGCCTTTGCGTTTCGCTGTTTTTGCTTTTTAGCCATGAGTTGGGAGTACCGGACACCTTTCCCTTGGGCAGAATTACTATGCTAGCCAGCGACCTTGCCAAACTTCCTGGTGATTCGAGCCCGGGCTGTGCCGAATCGTCGCCCACGAGGAGCCTTACGGACTGTCACTTCAACGTCTTGGCCTAACAGCGAGAGGAAATGCACGAGGCGCTCAATGGAGAACCCAGCCATCTGACCAGCTAAGAGTTTTGATACTTTTGCTTGGTCAATCCCTAGCTGAGCCGCTGCCTCAATCTGCTTCCAGCCTCGTCCCTTGATGGTTTCTTGGAGCGCTTGGAGTAGGCTGCTCTTGAGGATCAGCTCAGCGGACTTTTCCTCGGAGAATCCCAAATCCCGAAACACGTTCCCACTGCCTTTGGTAACGGTTGCGCGTGTCATAGCGGTTGCTCCTTCCTCCACTTCAACAAGTCAGCATAGCGGCCTTTGGCTAGCTGAATATCGCCCTTGGCGGTCTTCTGAGACCGCTTCTCGAAAACGTGCAGCACATAGACCGCCTCTTCAAACTTTGCCACATAGAGAAGCCGATAAGTCCCGCTATCTTCCCAAACCCGGATTTCATTGACGCCAGGACCAACCGTCGGAATGGGCTTCCAATCGTCCGACTCCTTTCCCTGCTGCACCTTAAAAAGCTGATGCCCCGCCGTCTCTCTGGCATCTTCGGGAAGCTCTCGGAGATCATCCCGCGAAGAGCCCACAAAATAAACCGGCTTCATTTAGGTCCTGCTGTATGGTGCCCTACTGTAGCCTGTCGTAGCCTATGATATGCCATAAGTGGCATATTTGCAAGAGGCCCACTGACTGTTAAGCAGGCCAAAGAGGCGGGTATCACACTGTGGTGGCTTTGACGCACAAAGGCCCGCTGACTTTCGACGTTTCGATTAAAAACCGGCGGGCTGTCGCTGTGATAATTTGTGCTAGAGGGGATCAAAATCACAGACTCTATCGAATCAATAGAATGTATGGAGCATTCACAAGCGACTGATTTGACGAAAGAACGGGGAAACCGTTGACCGATCAAACCCTTATAAAAATGCCCCGGACCGCCTCTTAATCAGCGGGCCGTAGGTTCGACCCCTACACGGCCCACCAAA
>JANYEF010000476.1 GCA_025363325.1 Nitrospira sp.
ACGATCGAAGATCCGGTCGAGTATCAGCTTTCGGGGGTCGTGCAAATTCCAGTAAATGAGAAAAAAGGCCTGACCTTTGCGCGAGGGCTCCGATCGATCTTGCGTCATGACCCTGACAAGATCATGGTCGGTGAGATCCGCGATTCAGAAACCGCACAAATCGCCATTCAATCGTCGCTTACCGGCCACTTGGTCTTGACGACGGTGCACGCCAACAACGTGTTCGATGTCATCGGGCGATTTGCCTCAATGGGAATCGATGCCTACAACTTCTTGGCTGCCCTGAACTGTGTGTTGGCTCAGCGGCTTGTTCGAATGGTGTGTCTCGCCTGCCGAGTGGCGGTCAAACTCGACAAAACGCTGGCGGAAGAATCCGGTCTCGACTTCGAGGAATATAAGAATATTCCATTTTATGAAGGCAAAGGATGCCAGGAGTGCCATGGCACTGGGTATCGCGGACGAAAATGCATCACGGAATTTCTGGATCTGAACGATGATATTAAAGAAATGATTCTTGCCGAGCGTCCCCTGTCCGAAGTCCGCTATCGCGCGGTGACCGGCGGGATGATCACGTTGCGGCAGTCCGCACTCAGAAAGGTGCTGGAAGGTTCCACCACCTTGCGCGAAATCAATCGAGTGACGTTTAGCGAGGAGGGGTAAGCGATGTGGGAGCTTACCACCAGTCGTCCGCGGCAGTGCGTCAAAATCGGAGCGCAGTCCCTCGCCTGGGGAGAGGCCATCCGCACCTGGCGGGGGCGGTATCGCTACCGCTGTGTCGTCTCACCGACACCAATCGGGGCTATCAAGCTGTCCCCTATGGATCTAAATCTGACAGACATTTCTGCGGTAGAAAATTGTCTTCGGTCGCTGGTAGGACCAAGTCGAGATCTTCGGTTCGCAGGGCGAGCGTGGCTGTCTGACGTCCCGCGCCCGATTGTGTTGTTGTTGCCGGATCTGTCGGTGCGCGCGACTGTTTTACAATTGGACCAACTCCCGGCGCAGGCGGAAGAGCAAGAGGCGCTGATTCGCTGGCGGCTAGGGCAGGAACAGCTGTTGCCCCTGGCCGGGGCCAAGATTGTCTGGCAGGGGTTCCCCTCACATGGGGCAGGGGACGAGCGCTCTCATGCGATCCTTGTCGTGGCGATTCAAGAAGCCATCTTGAAGCAATACGAGTCCCTCTGTGAATCGGTCGGGTTGCTTCCGCAGGAAGTCGGTGTGACCAGCTTTCGGCTGTTTAATCTCTGGCTGAAAGCGGCAGGTGGCCGGAAACGATTGGACCGTGATTTGCTCTGGGTCAGTATATCGGACGGTGGGTTGACCTGCTTCCTTATGCAGGAAGGCCGATTGGTTTTTGTTCGGACCAAGCTCCTGAGCGCCCAAGGTCTGCAAGGTGAAGAAGACCTTGGGGGAGACTTGGTCGACAACATTGTCGAGGAATGTGCGGCGTCTCTTCGTGCGTGCCGCGAGCATCATCCTGGCCTGAATATTACTGAGATTGTCCTCGCCGGCGATAGCCCACTCCCGATGCTTGAACAGGCCATGGACAGGGAACTTGGCCTGTCGACTGAGCGACTGGATTGGGAAGCTGTCGAACGGGTGGGGTGGACACATGACGGGGGGAGTACTTCATGGGCGACGCTCCCTGTCGTGGCGGGGGTGATGTAGACGATGGCATCTGGACGGACATTCCTTCGTGGGCTCGCCGGCAGGGCGAACAGTGTTGTGGCGAAGCCAGTGGGGGCGCGGTATTTTCACATCGAACTGAGTAGCCGATACCGATGGTATGTCGCGCCTGCTCGTCTAGTGCTGGTTGCACTAAGTGGGATCGTTGGGATCTCAATCCTCTGGAGTGTGACCCAGACCGTGATGATTATACGTGACCAGCACGACATGCAAGTACGCCTCGATCATGTCCACATGCAAGATCATCAGCTCCTTGCCGAGGCCCAACAGGAAGGCATTGATCTCTCCGGGCCTTCATTGCAGCAGCTACCGGCTGAAGTCAGCTTGGCAAACCAGTTGCTCACAAAACGGAATTTTTCCTGGACACAGTTTCTGTCCGCTCTTGAAACGGCCATTCCCCAGCATGTGTCGATTAAGAGTATACGGCTGGATCCGGGGAACGCAGTCGTACACATGACCGGCTTGGCGGTGACGGTCGAAGATGTGACGGCATTGACGGTCACATTGCAAGACCACGCCGTTTTCCACGATCCTGTGCTGGGCCAGCATCGGGTGGGGCCTGATGGCTTGGTTGAGTTCGACCTGACCCTGCGTTATCGGCAACCGGGTGTGTAGAGCGACATGATGGATTTCATCCTGCAACATTTGCGAAAGCCCTACGGGATCTTGATTCCATGGCTCGCGTTGCTGTTGCTGTTATCCGGAGTCTTGTGGGCGGTCCGCACCGTTGGGATTGACGGGGCCGAGCAGAGTCGGGCGAAATTTGAGTTGGAATGGAGTCAAGCCCGTCAAGAATTCGCACACCATAAGGAGGCTCAGAAAGCGCGGAAGGATCTTGTGCAGGTGTGGTCGGTCTTGCCGGTTGAACGGGATTTTGCTCCCTTAGCGCTAGGCATTACTGAGGAGGCGAAGCGTGATCGTGTGATCCTCCCTGCGCTCTCCTACAAGACTGAGCCCACGCCGGTGGCCAACACGAGTAAGGGTGTGCTTCAGGGCACGATGACCGGTCGCTACGAGGATCTTCGCCGATTTCTGTATGACGTGGAGACGGCCGAGGAAATGGTGTACATCGAGGATTTGGAGCTTGTGCACCCAGACGCTCAGCAGGACCAGACGTTGACCTTCAACATTAAGATCGCCACATACCTTCGAGGCGAGACTGCGAAGGCCACGGTTCAGTAGCGCCTAGATATGATGACGACGAACCAAAAGAAAGTGGCGGCATTAGCCACGCTTGGCCTGCTCTGGGGGGGGATCCTTGTCTGGGAATGGCTGGCCGTGGAAGAACCCGCGCGTGTGCCGCTGACGAATGTGAGTGGCCCAGCTTCCCCGGCCCGGGCGCGCCGTGGAATAGTCGATGGGTTGCACGTGCAACTCGATCTCCTCGCAGCAGCGCGGACTCAACGAGAGATGACCTTCACGCCGCCACGCAATATCTTTGCACCGCCTCGCCCTGCTGACTCGGAGGCTGCGCTAGCAAGCCAGTCAGAGCTCGATCCTGGGTCGGAGCAGGCACTGCGCCAACAGGCGGCCCTTGCCGGATTGGCACAGTTCCACTATCTCGGGTTTGTACGTATGGAGGAGGAGTGGCGGAAAAACGGCGAACTGGCTGTGCTCACGAAGAATGACGACCTCCATGTCGTCAGGACCGGAGAAACTGTAGAAGATCACGTCGTGGTGAAGGTCATCACGCAAGAAAGTGTGACGTTGCAAGACCGCCAGTCACGAGTGGAACATACGGTGCTGCTCTCCGAAGAAGCGCCGGTACAGCCCTAGCAGGATGCTGAACAGGAGCCGTGAAATGTGAGGCGTGAAACGTGAAACGAGGGTCAGCCGTGGAACTGCGGACTTGCCTGCGGGAAAGGCGCGACCCGAAGTTCGACGTTCTGGGTTCGAAGTTCCGAAAACCTCGAACTTCTGAGATCGAACCCCCGCGTCTCGCTCATTTGGTCTCTCTGGTCTGTTTGGTCTGTCTTGTTTGTTTGGTTGAACGAAACTAACCAGATGAACCAAATCAAGCAGATAAACAAGACAAACCAGGTGAACCAGATAGACCAGCCTAACCAGACAAACCAACATAGTTTTTTCACAGTCTGCTAGTGTTTCTATGGTCATCAGCCGCCAGCATCACCGCATGAACGAGCGAGGGGTGACCTACCTCATGCTGATGTTCGCGATCGTCATCATCGGTATTGCCACGACCGCTGTAGCGAAACAATGGAAGGTCATCGTCCAGCGAGAACTTGAGGCGGATCTCTTGGCCAAAGGAATCGAGATTCAGAGTGCCCTCGCATTGTATTCTGCGACGATCAAGGCAGGCCGCGTGATTCCGGGAGAGGTTTACCCCCAGACACTGGCTGATCTCACGAGATTGCCCAAACCCTTCTTGCGCAAGGTCTATCTTGATCCAATGGGGCATGGAGAATGGGAATATCTTCGGGCGCCGACAGGCGGCATCATGGGGGTCCGAAGCAAGAGCCTCGCGAAGCCATTCCGGCAGCACGACTTTCCCCTTGCTGTCCGGCATTTCGAGGGACGGGCCACCTATCATGATTGGGTCTTCCAACACCCGAGTCCCTCATCAGCTCCGATCGTGCAGCAAGGGACTGTGCCCGGTTCTGTGGCGCCATCAATGCCGGGATCGTCGATCGCTCCTGGCGGAAGCGCTCCAGTCGTCCAGCCGACCGTGAATCCGTAACCCCTGCCAGCTTTCCCTATCGATTCTGATATATTTCATGGCATTCGCGAGGAGAGAAGCGTAAAAGAGGAATCATCGTATGCGTATCTTTATTACAGGCGGAGCCGGGTTTCTCGGAAGTCATCTCTCCGACTTGCTTGTGCAGGCCGGACATTCCGTGATCTGCATGGACAACCTCGTAACCGGACGGATGGACAATATCGCCCATTTACTCGGGCACGAGCGATTTTCTTTCGTCAAATACAATGTCTGCGACTACCTCCATGTCGAAGGTTCACTCGATGCGGTCATGCATTTTGCCTCGCCCGCCAGTCCGCAAGACTATATGGAGTATCCAATTGCGACGATGAAGGTCGGTGCCTTAGGTACGCATAAGGCTCTCGGACTAGCCAAGGCGAAGGGCGCAAGGTTCCTCTTGGCCAGCACGTCGGAAGTCTATGGGGACCCGCTTGTGAATCCTCAGCCTGAATCCTATTGGGGCAACGTCAACCCCATCAGCCCCCGTGGCGTGTACGACGAGGCCAAGCGTTTTGCAGAAGCCATCACGATGGCCTATCACCGCTATCATGCAGTCGATACCCGGATTGTGCGTATTTTTAATACGTTCGGCCCCCGGATGCGGCCGCACGATGGCCGGGTCGTCTCCAGCTTTATTGTTCAAGCGCTCCAGGGAAAGCCGCTCAGCGTATTCGGCGACGGGTCCCAGACCAGGAGCTTCTGCTATGTCGATGACCTAGTCCGCGGCATTACATCGATGCTCATGCTTGGGTCAGACAAGACGGTCGAACAACGGACGGACCGAAAATTCCTCCTCAGGCAGGAAGAGGACGAGAACGGATCCAGCATGCATGAACCCGTGAATATCGGGAACCCGCGTGAGCTAACCGTCTTGGAGATCGCAAAATTGGTATTGGAGCTCACCCGTTCATCGAGCCAAATCACTTACAATCCGCTGCCGGCCGATGATCCCAAGGTCAGACGGCCCGATATTTCGCGGGCACGTGCTCTCCTGAAATGGGAGCCTCAAGTACAGCTCGAGGAGGGCCTCCTTCGCACGATCGAATACTTCAGAAAAGTGGTCTAGCCCGCGTAAGAAGACCGATACTTGGTCTGTTCGGTCTGTCTGGTCTATCCCGTCTGTCTGGTTGAATAACCAGATGGACCTGACAAACCAGATAGACCAGACAGACCTGCCCAGCGCCCTATCCTGCGAATGGCCGTCTTGACCGCGTTGAAACTCCCACTGTATCCTGTCCCAACGTCATGAGTAAGAGTCTTTCGTATGCTGTCTGATCAAAATAACCA
This sequence comes from Nitrospira sp., assembly GCA_025363325.1. Taxonomy (GTDB): domain Bacteria; phylum Nitrospirota; class Nitrospiria; order Nitrospirales; family Nitrospiraceae; genus Palsa-1315. The sequence goes on from JANYEF010000476.1 coordinate 5,687, forward strand.
GGCGGAAGCGTCGGTCGAATCCGTCGAGTTGTCTGGCGTGGAAGTAGTTGCGCCCATACCGATTCCCGAGTATGTCCACGAATTGGTCACGCGAGCCAAAGGTGCCGCGGGCCGACTGGCTACGCTCTCGACTGCCGTGAAGAACCGGGCCCTTCTCGCGATGGCAGAGGCGTTAGAAGTGCAGAAGGATGCGCTGCTCGCCGCGAACGAACTGGATCTTGAGGCCTTCGGGACTGCGCCGGAGAAGAAGGCGATGGCAGACCGGCTGCGTTTGACAGCCGAGAGGATCGTCGAAATGGCGGCAGGCCTGCGCGAGGTGGCTGCGCTCCCTGATCCACTCGGGGACATGCCGAAGATGTGGACCAGGCCCAACGGGATGCAGGTAGGGCGTGTGCGGGTTCCGATCGGCGTCATTGGAATTATTTACGAGTCCCGCCCGAATGTCACGGCGGATTCCGCGGCGCTCTGTTTGAAGTCCGGGAACGCCTGCGTGCTGCGGGGAGGCAGCGAGGCGATCCACTCGAATACGGCGATTGCGACAGTTCTATCGGAGGCGGCAGAGAAAGCCGGTGTCCCGGCCGGAGCGATCAGCTTTGTCGCGCGGCCCGACCGTGAGCTGGTTCCTCTTCTGCTCAAGCAAGATCGCTACATCGACCTGATTATCCCGCGCGGGGGCGAATCGCTAATGCGTGTCGTCAGCGAGCACGCCACGATCCCTGTCATCAAGCACGACGCCGGCGTCTGTCACATCTATGTCGATGCCGATGCCGATCCAGCCATGGCGGAGCGGGTCTGTTTCAACGCAAAGGTGCAGCGGCCGTCGACCTGCAATGCGATGGAGACCCTTTTGGTCCATCAGGGCATTGCGCGAAACTGGCTCGCCCCCTTCATCGATAAGTTGGTGGCGGCCAAGGTCGAGGTCCGCGGTTGCCCGAAAACCTGTCAGCTGTCATCGTCGGCCACACCCGCGAGCGACGACGATTTCGGAAAAGAATTCCTCGATCTTACTGTAGCGGTGAAAGTGGTCAAGAACGTCGATGAAGCGATGGAGCATATTGCCAAGTATGGCTCCCACCATACGGAAGCCATCGTGACATCCGACTATCCTAAGGCCATGCGGTTTCTGCGGGAGGTCGATTCCAGCGCAGTCTTGGTGAACGCCTCGACCAGGTTGAGCGATGGCTATCAGTTCGGGCTGGGAGCAGAAATCGGGATCAGCACGTCTCGCATCCATGCCCGGGGCCCGATGGGGCTGGAAGAATTGACCTGCTTCAAGTTTATCGTCATGGGGAGCGGGCAAGTCCGCGAGTAGATGCCCTCCGATCCACGTCGCGCCGCATTGACAACCTCCGGTCATCTTCGCTTTTCAACGAATCTTCCCTTCGCACAGGGTCTCGAACAGGCAGGTGGGCGAGTCGTCCGCCAGGCCACCGGGCATCTCGTCTTCTATCGCTCGGACGGTCTCCGGTTTCTTGCGACCGATCCGGATGGAAACCCCTTACATGAATGCGAGTGGGGGATCGATGCCGGAGGCAATGTGGTCCTCTGCCGTGCCCGGATACGTTTGGATTGGGGGCAATGGGTCGGGTTGAAGCCGGCTGGTTTGGTGAATGAAACCAGCCTCAATCTCGCCGGTAAGCCTGGCTGGCAACGGCTCACGGCCGACGATTTACGTACGATGGCCGCGCAGGCGCTTCGGGTCCCGCTCGAGGAAGTGCGATTTTTCTATCGGGATGAGGATCTCCTGATCGAGCCGACCGGTAGGGCAACGATCCGCCAGAGGAAAGATGCCTTTTATGTGCTTGAGGACGGGGACTTCGAACGGGCCCGTTTCATGTCCTGTATGGGGGCGATGAGTTGGTCCTCTATCGATTTCCTGCCGGTCGTCGAACTCTTTCAGTCACTGTTGCCTGGAACGGGGTCTGCGGTCTTTGAATTGATTCGCGGACTCTACGACGATCAAAATGAGGGGAACCCAACCCCCCAACCCTTGCGATACCGAGGTATTCCCACCTATCCGTCGGAAGCGGCCTTCCGCTTGTTT
>JANYEF010000496.1 GCA_025363325.1 Nitrospira sp.
CGTTCACTCCCTGGCACAGGCCCACTGACCGCGCCACATACTTCCGGTCCCCGTCGCGCCCTTCACAGGGTATGGCATGAGAGCTTCCTGGCGCATCTCTCTTCGCCTGCATCTGATTTCTAGAGGGTTTGCGCAAGGGCCTCTCTTGTTTCCGAAATCTAACGCGTAGCCAGTCGCGCGTCAAGTTGATTGGGGTAGGCAGCCTCGCATCACTGGCCGCCAAGGAGTATGGGGTGCAATTCATGACGGTCGAGTAGGACGATTCGCTCGGCGCCGATCTCCCACTGCCGGCGTTGGAAACTGGCCATGCCGGTCATGAGAGTTCGGAGCATCTTACGGTGACAGCGGCACTGGCTTCGAGGGATCAGGCGGAAGACGCTTTGGAGAAATACACACTCGCCCTCATATGGGTCCACGCAAGACCTATATTTTCGGCACTTAGTTTGCAGTAGTCGAATGCAGGAGGTTTTTTTGCGCAAACTCCACAAACTCCATTGACATCTGATCTATGCTGAGATATATGTGCGCTGCACAGTAGATTAGAAGCAACTAACAAGACTAAAAAAGCATTCACCGACAATACAGGCAGACTTGAATTCTCAGAAATACTTGCATTCATAACGGAAGGAGCATTGCAGATGGCCGGAAAATTCTGGATGAAATATGGGCTGCTCGCCTGCGGCGTATTGCTCGCGGGAACAGCGCAGGCGGATTTCCCCACCGTCCCCAAAGAGACCTTCGATGCTCTGAAGATCGATCGGTCGGCCAGCCCCAAGGTGTTACATGATGCGTTGTTGAAGCGCTACATGGATCCAGGCCAAGGCGCTGGAAAAGGGAAGTACGGTTCGTATTGGGAGCCGCTCCCAATCAGTAAGTACCTTGATCCAAACAACTTTTATAAGCCACCGACATCGGTCAAGGATATTGCGACACGCGAGCAGTGCGTGAAATGTCACACTGACGAATCCCCTGGTTGGGTGGCTCTCTGGAAGAAGAGCACCCACGCCAATCTTGACAAGATCAGGAAGCTCACCCCTAAAGATGACACGTTCTACAAGAAGGCGAAGTTGGCCGAAATCGAGACGAACCTTCGCTCGCTGGGCAAACTCGGCGCGACTGAGCAATTGAAGGAAGTCGGCTGCATCGACTGTCACGTCGACATCAATACCAAGAAGAAGGCCGACCACCGCGCTGACATCAAGATGCCCACCGCTGACGTCTGTGCCAACTGCCACCTGCAGGAGTTCGCCGAACGCGAGTCCGAGCGCGACACGATCACCTGGCCAAAGGGTCAGTGGCCGAAGGGCCGTCCGTCACATGCGCTGGACTATATAGCCAACGTCGAGGTAGAGGTCTACGCCGGAATGTCGCAGCGCGAGATCGCCGACGGCTGCACCATGTGCCACGTCCAACAGAACAAGTGCGACGGCTGCCATACCAGGCATGAATTCTCAGTGGCCAACTCACGCAAGCCTGAGGCCTGCGGCACCTGCCACAGCGGCGCCGACCACAACAACTGGGAATCCTACACCATGTCGAAGCATGGTAAGGAGTATGAGAGCAAAGGTAAGACATGGAATTGGAACTTGCAGCTTAAGGATATGATTGCCAAGGGCGGGCAGGACGCACCTACCTGCCAGAGCTGTCACATGGAATTTCAGGGCAAGTTCACTCACAACGTAGTGCGTAAGGTCCGCTGGGCGAACTATCCCTTCGTGCCCGGCATCCGAGAGAACATCAAGACTGAGTGGGCTGAAAAGCGCCTGGATGCATGGGTGAAGACCTGCACCAGCTGCCACTCTGAGCGTTTCGCTCGTGCATATTTGGAGTTTATGGACAATGGCACCTACTCGGGGCTCGATAAGTACGATGAGGCGCACGATGTGGTCGAGAGGCAGTACAAATCCGGTCTCCTGACTGGCCAGAAGACCAGCCGACCGAAGCCTCTGGCGCCGAGCGTCAGTGAAGGTCGTGGCAAGATGAGCATGAATGCTTGGGTCAGGACCTGCACCGATTGCCACACTGCTGACCGTGCCCGTGACTTCCTAGAGATTGTAGACAATGGCCCCAGCCCAATGCTTGATAAGGAACTTGAAAGATACAATGATGTGCACGAGGTAAAGGGTGGTCCAGTCGGCCAGATGACGCCAAACCGACCGAAGCCCCCAGCGCCTGTCCCACCGGGTTTCGAGCAGTTCTTCCAGATATACTGGTCGAAGGGTAACAACCCGGCAGCGATTGAGCTCAGACTCTTTGAAATGGCTGAGGACCATCTGGTGCAGCTGCACGTGGGCCTCTCCCACCAACATTGGGGATTCACCTATACTGTTGGTTGGGCGGCGTTGAACAGAGGTTATGTCGAAATCATGGACGAAGATACGAAGCTCAAAGAAAAGTTGGCATTGATGGAACGAGTAGCCAAGCTCGAGGGGAACAAAACGAGCCTACTTGACCTCAATGGCACGGATGGAAAGATTACGCTCGGCAGCCTGGGTGGCGGATTGCTGCTGACTGGCGGCATTGCGCTGGCCGGATGGAGCAGACGTAAGAAGAACAACGGTCGGTGATAGCGGGCTCAGCGCAGACGATGGAAGGAGCGCTGACGCGACCAAGTAGCAAAGTCCTCCCGTCGCTAGGAATAATCCTAGTGGCGGGAGGACTTCTTGTGCTTGGATGGGTCGCATATGTGTGGTTGAGTGCAGGACAGTCGGCCTATCGTTTCCAGTTGGTAGAAGAGGGCGGCATCGGCAAGTTTGCCAAACTTGGACTCGATGCTTGGCCAGACCTCGTGATCAGCAAGCAGGAGGTTCGAGTAGAGGGTATGGATCAGCCCCTGGCCTTGGCCTATCTTGCGCGACGCGGCAATGCCCCGCCGGTGATGCTGAACTGGGAAAATCAGAGCGGCGAACCTGTGGTCTTTCTCGACGGGAAGATCTCCGAGGTCACTGCGCTGGCGAAGGCGATTACCAAATATGTGCCGAAAGAAGCCACTATCCTTGCCTGGTGGGACACTTCGCGTCAGATCCAGCTACTGACGGGGAACGAGACGGTATTCACCTCACATCTGGGCAAACCACAGATCACGCCTTCGATCTGGCGTGCTAAAAGTGAGGGGATCGAGAAATATGAGCGGGAGTTCTGGGGAGCCCCGGCTAGCGCAGAAGAAAGTCGGAAATTTGAACGTTTCGCCGATGCGCTGGCGGCTGATTCGAAAGAGGGCGCCGCGATGTTGCGCGAACTGGCTGGTGGACGCGAGGCCTATGTCGCGGTTCATCTTTCGGACCTCTACAAGCTCGGGCTGATGCGCCCAGAGCGTCTTGGTGTCGCCTACAAGGATTTTCCCTTGCAGGGCGGCGACGTACATGGGCTGAGTGGGATGGTGAAACGCTGGCTGCAAGATAACCACCACACCACGTACACGCTGCATGGGCTCTCGGAGAATTTCGTGCGCGCCTACTTCCTGACCGATGACAAGAGCGGCAACACATTGCTTGCGCAGATGCTGCCTTTCACGAACTCGAAGCCAATTGAGTTGAAGGCTGTGCAGCTTGTCTATCAATTTGGTGGTTATTGGGTGTATAAGATCCCGGATACGCAGCCGTCCAGTAGTTGATTATTTAGTTGGACACCGGTGGCGTTAGTCGTTCTTGTAAATGTTGCAAACTGACGATAGAGTGAATCCGTGAGCTTTTGTTCATAGTACGTCCACGAGTTGTTTTTTAGAAAGGAGCTACCGTGAAGCATTTCATGACCTACGCACTTGCCGCTGTTGCGTTGTTCGCGGTCTTAGTCGGAACCGCTGCCGCCGAAACCGCGTTCGAGGGCCGGAAAAAATGCAGTAATTGTCACAAAAGTGAGGCTGACTCGTGGCTCAAGACTGCCCACGCCAAAGCTGTCAACTCGCTCAAGGCCGACAGAAGCAAGGAAAAGAACGAAGCCATGGTCAAGGCGAAACTCGACCCTAAGAAGGACTTCACCAAGGACAAGGATTGTATTGGTTGCCACGTAACTGGGTTCGGGTCGGAAGGCGGGTATGAAATTTCGGAGCCGGACAAGTTCTTAGTAGGCGTAGGCTGCGAATCTTGCCATGGGGCTGGGCCCGACTACCGCAAGGTGCACCGCAAGGCGGGTGAGGCTTTTGAAAAGTCGAAAAAGGTCACGCCACGCGAGTCTCTCGCGGAAGCTGGACAAGAGTTTGAGTTCATTGAGAAGTGCAACGCATGCCATTTGAACTACGAGGGTTCGCCGTGGAAGGGCGTAAAGAAGCCGTATACTCCGTTCACCCCCAAGGTAGACAAGAAGTATGCGTTCGACTTTGAAAAGACGGTGCGTAACAACAAGGCCATGCATGAACACTTCAAACTAGCGGGCACGTTTGAGGGTCCGCCTACTCCGAAGTTTCATGAGGAGTTCCAAAAGGATGCCAAACCGGCCGAGATAGGCAAGGAGGAGTAATGGCAGAGTGGGGTAGGGTATCGGTTGGTGCCCTGATTCTCGGCGCAGTGATTGCGGTCGGATCGATTATCGTGGTATTCGGCGGCGAGGCCGCCATATCCAGGACCGAGTTCTGCGTGAGCTGCCATTCAGAGACTTACCCGTATGAGGAGTTGAAGAAATCCTCGCACTGGGGTGCGCTCGGTGCCGATCCTGGCTGCAAAGACTGTCACGTCCCGCAAGGCTTGGCAAACTTCCCTCTGGCGATGTGGACGCACGTGATGGATGGAGTGCCTTTCCTGATAGAGGAGTTCACTGTTGACTACTCGACTATCGAGAAATTCAACGAGCGACGACCGGAGGCAGCCTACAGGGCGCGGATGAAGCTGAAGGGTTGGGATAGTATGACCTGTCGGGCTTGCCACAAGAATACCAAGCCTCCAGGCGCATCGGCTAAGGCTGCGCACAAGAAAATGGAAACTGAGGGCGCAACTTGTATCGATTGCCATCAGAACCTGGTGCACAAGAAAGTCCCTGAGCATGATCTCAATGCCAGCCTGGCGCAGGGCAAGATGGTGTTGAAGGAAGAGAAGAAAGAGAAGGCGGAGGACTGATCCGCGTCGCTTCTTTGGTTTCTGCAACTGCTGCGGTGTAAGGTATCGACCTCACATCGCAATGTGGAGCCAGAATCTAGTCATTGATGCGCCGGCAAGTTGTGATTTTGTATTTCAATGCATCTCGGCCGCCGGTCGCTGCAAGACCAGATCTTCTAGTAGTTGTGCTACCGTATCCTTGGCGGGAGGCTGAAACAAGCCTCCCGCTTTCACGGCAGCCAAGCGCTTGCCGAATAGCTTAGTATCTCCCGCAATACCGGGCTCCCCGTCCACGACCATCTGAGCGTTGGGGCATATTCCCAAGCTCGGAGAGCGGTCGGAATCTGCGTGAGCCTCGAGTTGCCAGAAATTTGTTAGTCTCCGCCAGCCTGTGCCGGCATCGCGTCGCCTATTCATGGCGCCAGAACCACATACTTTCCTGTATCAGGTAGTCACAGGCAGTGGTAAAGACAAGCAGTACTCGATTTGCTCTTCCCCGACGGACCAAGAAAATAGCACCATCAGGCTGCTGAGTGGCACAACCAACCAGTTTGGCGTCGCCGATCACCAGATCCAGCTCATTGAAGCTTCCATCTTTCCCCGGATGGGCTCTATCGCCCCTCTTCCTTGATCGTTCTTCGAGGAAATCATCCCCATTCAAGCCAACTCGACAGCGAGGAAGATGATGGGGGGTGGTTACATCGGCTGGTGTGCCGAATGGGTGATCGATTCCACCGTCTCAGCTCTGAATCCGGCAGGATCGATTCGTTGGGGCATGTGGTCCCAAAGGCATCGGGGCCGATGCTGTAGTCCTGGTCCATCTGATCCATTGTGCCACTCACGAACCTGGTCGCATGTTCCGGACAGGCTCTGGCGTAAGGGCTCGAGCCGATAGAGGTAGAGGTGTGGGTTGTCAATAACTGGATGGCAAGTCAGGGGCTCGCAGAGCCCCTGACTTGCCATCCTCGTCCCAGCGAGGACAGTTGCTGGTTTCATTCATGCTGTTACAACGGTAAGAAACGTACCGATGCAACGATCAGTGGCAGGAGCTAGTGCGGTGATAGAAAAGAGAAACCATCTGTGGGTTTCCCGGCGTTAAGGCCTTGCATGATCGATGACGATGGTGATCCCATCCACTCCTGGCTTCACCGGCTGACTCATTCCCTCCAGGTCTCCACTTTCTGGCATGGCCTTACCGGACTTCGATAGGCGTGCCACGATTACCACCGTTCCTACGTCGGAGAGTTTTCTGGACGGCATCATGCCGGTCGAGTCATCGAGCCGGAATGTGAAGGGCAACTCTTTCTTCGTCGCACGCACGATGGCCACGGGCATCGGTGGACCATTCACCTCGCGTGCAAACACAAACAATGTATCTGTCGGAGATCCTTTGCCAGCCAGGCTCGGGGCCACAGTCACCGTCCCTGTGATCGCACGCGACTGACCCGCCTCCGCGATTGGCTTAGCCAGCGTCCCCGACTCCGCATATACAGGCGCTGTGGCAGCGAACAAGACGCCACAAACCAGCAGACCGCATCTCGTCAAAAACTTGTCGGCCATGTGCGATGCTCCTTTGTTGTGTGAAGACACTCTTTGTGACCGTGCATGGACTCGTCGTTGAGCATACCGCGCACATGTATCTCAGCACCATCGGAGAATGTCAAGGAAATTTGGGCGTACGTGTTGCGACAAATTACAGCACGCGAGTTCCAGGAATTTCTCGACGAGCCATCGCACGATACGAACGAAAGGCTCTTTGGAAGGGTCAACTGTTATTGTGTGACGTTAAAAGAGGGCCGCGTGGGGCTTCCAGGCACTACGGACGTTCGCGATCGATGACAATGGAAATCCCATCCACTCCAGATTGTACCGGCAGGCTCGTCCCCTCTAAATCTCCACTTTGCGGCATCGCCTGGCCGGACTTTGACATACGGGCCACAATCACCACCGGTCCGGCACTGGAGAGTTTTCTAGACGGCATGGGGCTGGTTGAGTCATCGAGCTGAAATGTAAACGGTAGATCTTTTCCCGTCGCCCGTACGATCGACACCGGCATCGGTGGACCACTCATCTCGCGCGCAAACACAAACAATGTATCCGTCGGAGATCCTTTGCCGACAAGGCCCGGCGCCATAGTCACGGTACCTCTGATCGTACGTGGCTGTCCGGCTTGCCCAATCGGCTGGGCCGGCGCTGCCGATTCCGCATATGGTCGTTCACGATCGATGACGACAGTGATCCCATCCACTCCAGATTGTACTGGCTGACTCGTCCCCTCCAAGTCTCCGTTTTGTGGCATCGCTTGGCCGGACTTTGACAAACGGGCCACAATCACCACCGGTCCGGCGCTGGAGAGTTTTCTAGACGGCATGGGGCTGGTCGAGTCATCGAGTTGAAACGTAAACGGTAGATCTTTCCTCGTCGCCCGCACGATCGACACCGGCATGGGCGGGCCACCCACCTCTCGTGCAAATACAAATAATACGTCCGATGGTGATCCCTTGCCGGCCAAGCTCGGCGCCAGAGTCACCGTGCCGCTGATCGCACGCGACTGTCCGGTCTGCTGGGCCGGCACCGTCGGCTCCGTAGATGCGGGCATCGTCGCTTGACCGCCACCAAGTTGGCTCTGGGCTTCTGCGATAGCCGCCATCAGTTGCTGCGTCATTTCCGGATCTGTATCCGCAGGAAGGTTTGCGCGAGCTTGTTCCCAGTCCTTGGCTGCGCGCGCAAAATTCTTTCGGTTGAACGCGACGGTCCCTGCCAACATCAGTGCCTTTACATTGCGAGGATCAATCTTCAGTGCCTGCTGAATCAAGACTTCTGGTTTTCCATCTAACTTGCGACCATGGAGGACACCCAGGGCATCGGCATAATCGACGAGTAACTGGGCATCATCAGGAATGAGTTTCACGGCTTTCTCGTAAATTGGTACGGCATCGGCGTGACGCCCCATGGCCATGTACGAACGCGCGAGCATTCCCCATCCCACGCCATCATTGGGATTCTCCTCCATCTTTTGCTGTAGCCGTTCGACCATTGCCGCGAGTCCGTCAGGGGACTGATGGGCACCTTCTGCAGTCCCTTGCCCAGACAACGCGGGCTCGTCCGATTGCGTCATGGCGAGTGGGTTCCCCAGTTCCCAATAGAGCAACCCACTGACAGTCGGGATGATGATGGCAAGTGCCAATGCCACCGGCCTGCTACTCACCTGTCGCCGTGCCATTGTGGGGGTCGTCTCCGTCGCGCCCGTTTCTTCCAGCAGACGGCGTTCGAGCTCACGTCGTGCTTGCTCATAGAGCTCGTCGGTGAGCACCCCGTTTGCGCGGTCCTGCACTAATTCCGCGAACTGCTGCCGGAAGATAGACAGTGTCTTCTCCTGCTCTCCAGTTACGGCGGCGGCTGTGCGCTTCAGCAGGGGCCACAACAGGAGGCCGAGGACGAGAACGGTCATGGTCGATACGATAAGCCAGAATATGATGGTCACAGTCGATTAGCTCCTTCGGAGAGCAGTCGCGCGACACGGTTGCACTCTTCTTCCGACAATGACAGGTCGACAAGCTTCTTCTGTCTCCTGCGCAGCGCAAGCACCAACGCCGCCACGCCTGCGATCATCAAGACGAACGGCCCCACCCAGAGCAACGTGGTCGTGGCCTTCAGGGGAGGTCGATATAATATAAAATCTCCATATCGCGTGACGAGGAATTCGATAATGTCTTTGTCGCTCATATCTTTGGCGATCATCTCGCGGACTTCGCGGCGCAAGTCTTCGGCCAACGGTGCGTGCGAATCGGCCAACGTTTGATTCTGACAGACCAAACAGCGGAGCTCGACGGCCAGGTGCTTGAGCCGTGCTTCGACCAGCGGATTGTCGATGAGCGGCCTGGCCTCTTCCGCCCCAGCGAGACATGGAACGAGAAGGATGATCAGCAAGAACCATTTCATTGGTTTTGCAACTCTCTGACCAGGGGCAAGATCTTCGTCTTCAACGTATCCTCGCGCAACGGGCCAATCTGCTTGTAGCGGATGACGCCTGCCTTATCGATCACATAGGTTTCCGGCACCCCGTAGACCCCATAATTAATGCCGACGCGCCCCGCCTCATCGACGGCGGTCAGCGGATAGGGATTACCGTGTTGTCGCAGCCACGTCAGCGCTTCGTCCCGGGTATCTTTATAATCCACACCGTAGATCGGTACCTCCCCGGATTTTGCAAGCTGGAGGAGGACCGGATGCTCTTCTTTGCAGCCCCCGCACCACGACGCCCAGAAGTTGAGCAGCCAGACCTTGCCCGCCATCTCGTTCGGTGAAAAGACTTTCGTCTGATCATGGAGCTGCGGAAGCGAAAAAGCCGGCGCCGGCTTCCCGACCAGGGGAGACGGCAATTCACGCGGGTTGAGCGTCAGCCCCACCGCAAGAAAACCGACCACGACCAAGAAGGCCGCAAGCGGGAGGAGAAACCGGTTCATGAGATTGTCTGCCGAGCCATCTGTGTCGCCGCTGGCACCTCGGCCTCTTTACGGCGCCAGGCGAGTCGGTAGCGGCGATCGCTGACGGCCAGGACGCCACCCAACGCCATGATCAAACATCCGCCCCAGATCCAATCGATAAAGGGCTTGTGGTAGAGCCGCACGCTCCAGGCTCCGTTGTCGACTGGCTCGCCCAACGACACGTACAGGTCGCGCATCAACCCGGGAGCGATCGCGGCTTCGGTCATGGTTTGATTCTGAACGGTGTAGCGCCGCTTTTCCGGATACATCACGGTCACCTCACGGCCATCCTGACTCACATGAAACGTTCCACGCGCCGCAGTATAGTTCGGTCCCTGGACTTCTCGGACTCCATCGAACCGGAATGTATAGCCGCCGACGGTGGAGGTCTCGCCGACATTCATCCGCAGATCTTGCTCGACCTCGAACCCTTTGACCATCGTCACGCCGACGATGAATACCGCGACTCCGCAGTGGGCCAGGAGCATGCCCCAATACGATCGTGGCACCGCGGCCAGTCGGCCCATGAGGCTGCCTCCATCGGCATGGGCCAGTCGTTCCCGCAGGCCCACCACGGACGTCGTCACAATCCAGATGGCCAGCATGAGCCCCAGGCTGACGAGCGGCGTCCACTGGCCGATGAGCCACGGCAGCGTGAGGGCAGTCGCGGCACTCACCGCGAAGGCCCAACGCAGGCGCAGCGCTAAGGCGGGGAGCGTGGCTTTCTTCCACTGCGCCAGCGGCCCGATCCCCATGAGGAAAATGGCGGGGGTCATCAGGGGCACAAAGACGGTGTCAAAGTAGGGGGGGCCGACTGAAATCTTGCCGAGGTCCAGTGCATCCAGAAACAAGGGATACAACGTGCCTAAGAGCACCGCTCCCAAGGCCGCGACCAGCAACACATTGTTCGTCAGCAGCATCCCCTCGCGCGAGACGAGGGAGAAGCCCCCGCCCAGGCCCACGCGGGGCGCCCGCCACGCGTAGAGGATCAGGGAGCCGCCGATCACCACCGCCAGGAACACAAGGATGAACAAGCCACGCTTCGGGTCCGTGGCAAACGCATGCACCGAGGTCAAGACCCCGGAGCGGACCAAGAAGGTCCCGAGCAGACTGAGCGAGAATGCCATAATGGCGAGCAGCACGCTCCAGGCTTTGAACCCGCCCCGTTTATCGGTGACCGCCAGCGAGTGAATCAACGCCGTGCCCGCCAACCAGGGCATGAAGGAGGCGTTTTCGACCGGATCCCAGAACCACCACCCACCCCACCCCAGCTCGTAATAGGCCCAGCCGCTCCCCATCGCGACCCCAATGGTCAGAAAACACCAGGCGACTGTGGTCCAAGGGCGTGACCACCGCGCCCAGGTCGCGTCCAAATTGCCTCCCAAGAGCGCCGCGATCGCAAAGGCAAACGCGACGGAGAATCCCACGTAGCCCATGTAGAGCATCGGCGGGTGGATGACCATGCCGGGGTCCTGCAGCAGGGGATTCAGATCGCGTCCATCGAAGGCGGCGGGGATCAACCGCTCGAACGGATTGGAGACGGTCAACATGAACAAGAGAAATCCCAGGCTGACGAGTCCCATCACGCCGAGAATGCGCGCGCGCATCGCCTCCGGCAGATGGGTGGAGAGAAACGAGACGGCGACCATCCAGATACTGAGGATGAACACCCAGAGGAGCAGCGATCCCTCGTGCGCGCCCCAGATGGCGGCGAGACGATACTGAATGGGGAGCTGGGAATTCGACGTGGACGCCACGTAGAGCACGGAGAAGTCTTTGACCGCAAAGGCATACCCCAAACAACAAAAGGCGAGCAGGACCAGCAGGAATTGTCCGCGCGCCGCGGGCTTCGCCACCGACATCAGCATCGAGTTCCCCACTGCCGCCCCATAAATGGGCAGGGTCCCCAACACCACCGACACACAGAGGGCGAGAATCAAGGCGTAATGACCGATTTCAGGAATCATCGTGGTGGTGTCCTACTGTGGTGGTATGACCAACGTGCGGCTGCTCTGCGCCCCGGCGGCCTTCGCCTTGGCGAGCGCGGCCGCGGCTTCCGGCGGCATATAGTTTTCATCGTGCTTCGCCAGTACTTCGCTCGCCAGGAAGGTCCCATCGGGCCCGAGTTGCCCCTGCGCCACGACGCCCTTCCCTTCTTTAAAGAGGTCCGGCAGAATCCCCTTGAACGTCACGGGGACGCGTTTCGCCAGGTCGGTCACGATGAAATGCACGGTCAACCCATCGCCCTCGCGGGTGAGGCTGCCGGCTTCGACCATCCCCCCGATCCGGAAGCCGCGTCCTTTCGGCACTTCCGCGTTCGCCACCTGCGTGGGCGTAAAAAAGAAGACGAGATTGCTCTGGAACGCATTCAGCACCAACATCGAGGCCACGCCCAGGGCGAGCAGCCCCAGGCCGATCAGGCCAAACCGTTTCTGTCGCGGTGTCATCGATTCAATCTCCTCCTGAAGCTACGGCACGGGTCTGGGCGAGCGCCGCGGCATGGCGCCGCCAGACGGCGAGGACTTCCCCCACCAGGCACAGGGCCGTGGCGCCGAACGAGGTCCACACATAGAGCCCGTAGCCGCCCATCGCGAAAAACTCGGTCAGACTCCCCCACTGCATTCGCGCACCTCCGCAACGTCCTGCGCCGGGGCCTGCGTGCCCCACGACGGTTGGCGCGCCCGCTCGACAATCACACACCGCATGCGGGCCAGCGTCACCGCAATGCTATACATCCAGAAGCCGAGCGTCATGACCAGCATCGCGGTCACCATCGTCGTCGCCATTTTTGGCGACGCGGTCATGCTGACGGAGGCCCCTTGGTGCAACGTGTTCCACCACTTCACCGAAAAATAGATAATCGGAACATTGACCACCCCGACCAGCGCAAAGACGGCACTCGCGCGATCGGCGCGGCGCACGTCGTCAATCGAGGCGCGCAACAAGATCAGCCCAATATACTGAAACAGGAGAATCAGTTCCGAGGTCAGCCGGGCATCCCACACCCACCACGCGCCCCAGGTCGGTTTGCCCCACATCGCTCCGGTGAGCAGCGCGAGAAACGTAAACAGCGCCCCGGTGGGGGCGATGGCCTGGGTCATCATGAACGAGGCGCGCGCGTGCAACCCCAACCCGAGGCCGGCCCACAGGGCCATGAGGACGTAGAGAAACATGGACATCCAGGCGGCCGGCACATGGACGAAAATGATGCGGTAGGACTCGCCTTGTTGAAAATCGGTCGGCGCGACGAAGAAGCCGAGGTACAGGCCGACGCCCATCAACCCGAGCGCGGCCGCGGCAAACCACGGGATCAGTTTCCCGGCTAGCGGGTAGAACGCCTGCGGTGACGAATATTTGAACCAGTTCATGCCCATGAAGCTCATGCAGAATGTATTATTCTAACGCGATGCGTAATGCAACAGCTGTGGCCCATGGCGCAAAAGCGAGCGAGAGCATGAAACAGGCTCCGAGCAACGACAGATTCGCTTCGCTGCCGATTCCGGCCAAGCTACTGGTAACGGCGCCGGCTCCAAAGATCAGCACTGGAACAAAGAGAGGAAGTACCAGGAGGGCAACCAGCAAGCCGCTCCCGCGCAACCCAAGAGTCAGGGCGGCACCGATGGCTCCAATCATACTCAACGTCGGCGTACCAAGCAAGAGCGACAACGTCAGCACCCCCAGCGTCTCCCCACTCAGGCCGAATTGCAAGCCGAGGAGAGGCGAAAGCAGGACCACTGGCAAGCCCGAGATCACCCAGTGTGCGAACACCTTCCCAAGGACCAGGACCGCCAGAGGTTGAGGTATCAAGGCTGTCTGTTCTAACACACCATCGAGATAATCAGCGGTAAAAAGGCGCCCCAGTGACAACAGGCAAGCCAGCAGGGCCGTGACCCAGAGCACACCGGGGCCGATCATCCTCAACACCGCCGACTCCGGCCCAACTCCCAACGGGAAAAGGCTCGCGACGATGACGACGAAGAAGACCGACATCGCCACATCCGAACGGTGACGCATGGCCAGCAGTAGATCCCGCCGGACAACCCCGCGCAACGCCTCACTCAAGCTGGGCTGGCTCATCGAGTCAGCCTCAGATGCTGGACGGAATCAGCTGGGAGAGCAATTTCCTGGTGTGTGGCGACGACCACCATGCCGCCGTTACTCAGATGCGACTGCAGGCGTTGCGTCAGATAACTTGTGGCGGCTGCATCGAGTGAAGCAAACGGTTCATCCAGGAGCCATAACGGACGTGTAGAAAGCCAGAGACGTGCCAGCGCCACGCGGCGTTTTTGTCCTTGTGATAATACCCTCGTCGGCAGACGATGAACTGGTGGCCCAAGACCGACGGCCTCCAATGCCTTCTGCACGACTGTGCCGGAGCTTTCATCGCCAGCCAGGGAGGCGGAGACCTTGAGGTTTTCGACCGGAGTCAGGTCGTCCTTGATTCCGTTGAGATGCCCAACATAGGTGAGCTGGGCACAATAGAGTTCCTTGAGTTGGCGGATGTCTTTCCCTTGCCAAAGGATCGCGCCGCAGTCGGGCGATAATAGGCCGCACAGCATGCGGAGGAAGCTGGTTTTCCCACTGCCGTTCTCACCCACCACAGCCAAGAGAGTTCCTGGCTTGACCGTCACGCTGACGTTGGAGAACAGCAGTCGTTCCCCACGGCTGCCACTCAGTGCGACGGTTTGGAACATATATCGAGAAATCCCACCGGGACCGAAGAAGAATTGCCGGAGCGTTGAATCTTTTTGAGCCGCGCTGTCTGTGAGCGTTTTCCCGACACCGCCTGACGCCTCAGTACGAAACAACTGTTGCTGAAGCGATAGTCCATTTGCAAGGCCGGTGTCACAAGTATGGGAATTTGTGGCCTCTTGCTAAGGGGACACACATCATTTGGCCAATTGTCGCCTATCTGACACCGGCGAGTCAAAGACGGTTGGACACAATGGGTTCCATCGCAGGGTCGCCGGTGAAGACGCGGGCGATGGAGCCTGGCGCACCCATGGTGTCATGCCACGCCATGGAGATGTAGCTTCGGATGAGACAGAAGGCTTGTGCCCAATGTCCTCGACTCGCTGTGCCCGACCGCATGAACCATGACGCCGGTCATGGTTCATGCGGGACAGCAGGAGCCTAGAACGAGTCCAACAGGAAAACATTTTTGGTTTTCCGTTTGCCTTGCGCGATGGGGAATGGGGAGAGGGGATCTTGTCCTGTTTGGTGGCATCATGATGATGGCCACCAGAGTAGTTACCCTTTATCTTTACAGTATTGAGTCGATT
>JANYEF010000503.1 GCA_025363325.1 Nitrospira sp.
CATCCAATTTCCGATAGGGAGAGAGATCGAATGAACGAGCAGTGCGGATGGCTTCGTCAATCGGGTTATGAAATCCGGTTTCGAAACTCGCATTGAGCGCGCCGTGCAAGAGCACCCGTTCGCTCGGATTCCCCGTGATATCGCACGCGGCCTTCAGCCGGACGAGCCCTTCAGTCAGTGTCCCTGTCTTGTCCGAACAAAAGACGGTCATGCTCCCGAAGTTTTCGATCGAGGACAATCGCTTCACAATCACTTTCTGCTGGGCCATGCGCTTGGCCCCATGGGCCAAATTGATACTGATGATGGCCGGCAGCAGCTGCGGGGTGAGGCCGACCGCGAGGGCGAGGGAGAAGAGGAAGGCTTCGAGCACGGGCCTGGCCAGATACACGTTGACCGCAAAGATGGCGACGACCAACACGACGGTCACTTCCAAGAGCAGATAACCGAATTGCCTGATGCCTCGCTCGAACTCCGTCTCGGGCGGCCTGAGTTGTAATCGGCCCGAGACCTTCCCGAACTCCGTGTCCGACCCAATGTGTACCACAACCGCCGTACTGTTTCCGCTGACGACATGGGTCCCGAGAAAGAGACTATTCGTCCGGCGAGCCAGTGGAATGTCGGCCGGCAAGACGCCGCAGACTTTCTCGACCGGATAGGTCTCGCCCGTGAGCGTCGCCTCGTCCACAAACAGGTCTTTCGATTCAAGCAGCAGACAATCGCCGGGAACCGTGTCGCCCGCTCTAAGCAGAACGACATCGCCCGGCACGACCTCCTCAACCGGCACAGCAACCTGGCTTCCGTCGCGCCACACATCCGCTTTGACCTGCACGATCGCGAGCAGGCTGGCCACCGCTTGGTTCGCGCTCCGTTCCTGCCAGAACCCGAGCAGGCCGCTGGCGAGCACAATCAAAAGAATGATCGCCGTATCGGTCGGATCCGCCAGGAAGAAGGCCAGCCCCGCGGCGGCCAGGAGAATGAGGATGATCGGGCTGGTGAATTGCCGAAACAGCAGCTCGTAGGTGGACAGTCGGCTCTTCGGTTTCAAGAGGAGATGCGCATCGCGCAGATGACGCCGCCGCGCCTCATCGCCGGAGAGCCCTTTGGAGCTTGAGTCGAGTTGCTGAAAAGCCTCAGCCGATGGGCTGCTCCAAAAATGCCACTGGTCAGACGACTCCTGCCGCATCAAAACATGCCCCCTCCTCTTTGCAGGCTCCGGATACTCGCCGACCGTTCAACCGGCGTTCCAACGTGCGACACACCATTCTCTACATTTTATGAAGGCACCGTTCAGCTCGCCCCTGTACTGCAAAACAGTTATGGCTCACGAGCCGACGCGTTGCCTGCACCGACAAGCTGAGGAAGATCGTACCGGAGCATATCGCCGATGCGGTCGATACTCACGTCCGCCGGCGGGTAACTCTTGAGCAGGTGCGGATCGCGAGCATAGTGTCCCTGCCGCGGGAACACGGTGGTCACCCGCGCGCCCCAGACTTTCTTGACCGCCGTGAGGATTTTGAGCTTGTCGTCGATGACCACATAGTGATCGCCCGGATACCGCCGCTCGACATCGTCGAGTTCTTGCTCTTTATGAATGTAGACCAGAACATTGCCCTCCACAGCCTCGAAGAGACCGGACCGTTCGATTTTCCTTGGTTGGAACACCACATCCCCATCCGACAAGATGACCGCCTTTCCCCATCGCTTCACGTGCTCCACCGCATCGAGCGCGTTTGGAAACACTCGATTCGCAAATGGATAGTTCACCAGAAAGTGAGAGACCGTCATAACCTCTGGGTCGCGGGGATACTCTATCCGATAGCGCTGGAGCGCCCCCAAGTAGTCGGCGTAGCCGAGTTCCGTTCTTAGCCGCTCGAAGATCGCCCAGTAGTTTTCCTGCCGTTCGTGCCCCACCGTCTGTTCTAGATGGCGTTTGAGATCGGCCGTCACTCGATCGTTGTCGAGGAGGGTGTTGTCGACGTCGAAGAGAAAGACGACGTTCGGTGTTGTCATGGGCACACCCACTGGCTTGTATCACGTGCGTGGATCTGCACGCCCTCAGAATGTTCTCTGTGCGACGGGCCGAAGGCGGCACTCGTCGCACACATCAAGAAAGAACTCAGACTGTTCCGCTCCATCGCCAGTTGCGGATCTCCGGCATGTCTTCGCCATATTTGGCGATATATTGTTTGTGCTCGAAGCGTTTGTCGCGGAGGGCCTGTTTGGCATAGTCCGCGCGGGAGCCTTGCAGGGGTATCCGGTCAATGACGTCAGCGACCAGATGAAAGCGATCGAGATCGTTCATCACCACCATATCGAACGGGGTCGAGGTCGTCCCTTCTTCCTTGTACCCGCGCACGTGCAGATTCTTGTGGTTGGTCCGCCGGTAGGTCAGGCGATGAATCAACCAGGGGTAGCCA
>JANYEF010000504.1 GCA_025363325.1 Nitrospira sp.
TCGTCCAAGTCAAGGGGGAGAAATGAGGAAATTCTTCCATACCCACAAAACAGGGACACCGACGGTCATAACCTATCGAGATGTGGATACTCCAGGCTTCCTTTTAGTGGGACCGGCGAAGTTAGATTCGCAAACGGTCGAAATCTTTGATGTCTTTCTTAATGTAGTCACGCAAGCGCTTGATGATGCGCGCTTCCAGCTGCCTGGTCCGCTCTTTCGTGATGGAGTATTTTCCTCCGAGGTCTTCCAGGGTAAGAGGGGTTTCAGAGAGAATCCGGTTTCTCAAGATATCTTCGTCCCGTTCGTCGAGAGTCTTGCTGAATTCGGCGAGCTTGGCACGGAAGAGTGTCTGTAATTGGGTGTGCGCAAGCTGCTCGTCCGCTGGAACTTGCTGGGAGGGGAGCACATCGAGGAGGCTGCCTTCCTGGTCCTCGCCGAGCGGCTGGTCCAGCGAGAGTTCCCAGTTACCTAGCCGTTGCCCCATCTCGATGACATCCCGCTCCCGCACGTTCAAGCGGTCGGCGAGTAGTTTCGTGTCGGGGGCAAAGCCTTCCCGTTCAAGCTTGGCCTTTTCTTTTTTGAGGTTATAGAACAGCTTCCGTTGGTCTTGGGTTGTTCCGATCTTGACCATGCGGTAGTTGTTCAGCAAGTAGCGAAGGATATAGGCCCGAGACCACCAGGCGGCATAGGCGTAAAAACGGACGTTTTTCGACGGGTCGAACTTCTTGATGGCATGCATCAACCCGACGTTGCCTTCTTGAATGAGGTCCATGTGGTCGGCGCCGGTATGGAGGTATTCGGCGGCAATCGAGAGGGATACGCGCAGGTTGGCCATGATGAGCTTCACTGCGGCGTCGCGATCCCCGTGTGTACGATATTCATGGAACAGGCGCAGCTCTTCTTCTTTGGAGAGATAGGGATAACGCCGGACTTCGGCCAGATATTGTTGGAGCGCCGTAACCGGCACCACGGCTGTGATATCGGAGGCCTGCTGGCCGTCCGGTGCTGCGTCGTGAGGTTTTTCAGGTGGTGGATTGATCTCGGCGATCTCCTCCTCAGACGGGTCCAAGACCTCCGGTTCGATCGGTTCTTCGTCGAGATCCTTCTTGCGCGGACTCATAACTGTCGAGATTATCATAAGAGCCGCTAGCCTGTGTGCTGAAAAAGTCTGCCAGCGCCACATACCGTGGCGCATGACGTGCGAGACCCGACTGGTTTCTCTTGTTTATTTGGTCTGTCTGGTTTGTTTGGTTGACCTAGACTAACCAATGAACAAAACAAACCAGATAAGCCAGATCAACCCGTCCCGTAAGTCTTGCTTGGCTATCCTGGGGAGTGTTCCCTTGCGAGAATGAAACGCTGTCCCCTATAGTAATTGGCTCTTTCGCAGGATGTGGGAAAACCATTTCTGCAGGGCAGAACTTTGATGGCCTGCACGTCTGGGAGAAGCCCGGTCTGTCTGGTCCATCTGGTTGATCTGGTTTGTTTTGTTTATCTGGTTGATTTGGTTCATCTGGTTAGTTTCGTCCAACCAAAAACCAGACAAACTAGACAGACCAGACAAACCAAACAACGGTCTTCTTTTCCTGGCGGGCTGTTTCAGCATCCTGTGAGATAAGGGAATGTGATGATTGGCATGTTTCTTGTGTTAACCCGCGGACATTGGCCGAGCGTGATCGGCGCCTGGCTCCATCTCACCGTCAGTTTTATGGTGTGGCTGCTGATGGGTGCGCTGAGTCTGACCCTCGCGCAGGACCTCCATCTCAGCCAGACCGACACGGCTCTCATGGTGTCGCTCCCGCTGCTGAGTGGCGCGTTGCTTCGGGTTGTCGCGGGATGGAGCAGCGATTGGTATGGGGCGAAACCAACGGGGATACTTATTCTGGTGGGCGAGTTGGCGGTCGTCGTATGGGGGTGGCTGGGCGTCCATAGTTATGCCGAGTTGCTGCTTGTGGCGGTTTTGCTCGGTATCGCCGGGGCGAGCTTCGCGGTGACCTTGCCGCTGGCGGGCAGGACGTATCCAGCGGCCCATCAAGGATTGGTGTTGGGAATCGTCGCATCGGGGAATGTCGGCACCGTGCTGATTCTTTTTTGTGCGCCACGCATTGCGGCCTCGGGCGGATGGCACGCCGTGTTTGGGTGGATGATTCTGCCGATCGCCGCCAGCTTGGCAGTTTTCGTGCTCTTTGTGCGTAACGATCGACAGAGCCGGCGTGCCGAGCGCGATGCGCATTGGTGGCACAACGTGGCGGTGATGATCCGGCATCCGAAAGCCTATTGGCTTTGCGGGCTCTATGCCGTGACGTTCGGCGGGTTCGTCGGACTCTGCAGCATGCTTCCGCTCTTCTTTCACGAGCAGTATCATGTGGATGGCATCGCCGCCGGCTCGATTGCCGCCTTGTGTGGGCTGGTGGGCAGTCTCGTCCGTCCGTTTGGAGGTCATGCGGCCGACCGGATTGGCGGTTTGCGAACGCTCATACTGGCATTGCCCCTTGTCGTGGGGGTCGTCGCGGTGCTTGGCGAAGTCACCAATATCAGCGTCGCAGTCGTGATGATGGTGGTGGCCGTGGGAGCCATGGGGGTCGGCAACGGGGTGATTCTGCAACTGGCCTCAGAGTGGTTTCCCAAACAGATTGGTCTCGCATCTGGTGTTGTGGGGGCAGCCGGCGGGATCGGAGGTTTTCTCTTGCCCCTTTGGTTGGGAACACTCAAAGAGGTGACCGGTTCCTATCGAACCGGGTTGTGGGTGTTTGCGTTGGCTACGGGCATTGCCTGGGGTACGGTACTGCTGGCGGAACGACGCGCACGTCGAGTCATCAATCCCATGGATGCACCAGGCCGTTTTTCCGTTGGCAGTGAGGGGCCAAAAAAACGATGTTAAATGTGCAATGTGAAATCACTCTTGTCCGAAATAAGTTCTTAAAATACCGCAGGCTTGTGAGTAGGATGGGCTGTCCACCACTAGTCCTGCGCACCGGCCTGAATTAACCGCACCCCCGGCGCTTCATCCTCGATGCCGGTCAGGACGACGATCGGCACGTCCTTCGCGGCCTCATGCAATCGGACCAGCGTGTCCAGCCCATGGCTATCGGGGAGCGACAGATCCAGCAGCACCGCATCAAACCGTAATTCAGCCAGACGCTCAAGCCCCCTCGAAAGCCGGTCCACCTGTGTGACCTGAAACCGGAAGGCGCTGCCCTCTTTCAGATATTCCTGCAGCAGCCGGATATCACCGGGGTTGTCTTCAATCAGTAGGATTCGCATACCGTTGACTCACACAGCATTGTTCTTCTCACCCTTCGGTAGCACCACGATCCCCAGCCAGAAGTCCTCGATCGATTTCACGACCGTGATGAACTGGTTCAAATCCACCGGCTTCGTAATATAGCAATTGGCATAGAGGTTGTAGCTCTTCAACACATCTTGTTCGTCCTGAGAGGTTGTCAGAATGACCACGGGGATGTGCTTCAGATTGTCGTCGGCCTTGATCTCGCCCAAGACCTCTCGGCCATCTTTCTTGGGAAGGTTAAGATCGAGCAAGATGAGATCCGGGCGCGGAGCGCGTGCGTACTGCCCTTGCCGACGCAGCAACGACAAGGCTTCTATGCCGTCTTTGACGACCGTGAGCTGGTTGAGCACCTTGGCCTCTTTGAGGGCCTCAATCGTCAGACGGACATCACCGGGATTATCTTCCACTAACAGAATCTGCACTGGCCTGACATTCG
>JANYEF010000517.1 GCA_025363325.1 Nitrospira sp.
GCCGTGTGGAGGTCATCGACCAAGGCCCCCGAACCTACAGCACGGACTTTCGCTGCCAACAATGTGGCCGAACATTCGAACCCATTCGTCCGGTCCTCTTTTCCTTCAACCATCCACTCGGCGCCTGTCCGGAATGCAAAGGGTTCGGCAATATTCTCCGTTACGATCCCGACCTCGTCATTCCCGACCACAACAAGTCGCTGGCTCAAGGCGCCATCGAACCCTGGAGCAAACCCAGCGGCGATTGGTGGCAGAAACAAATGTTCCTCTCCATGAAGCGGCGTGGGGTCGCCCTCACGATCCCCTACAAGGACCTGCCACGGAATATCCAGCAGATCCTCTGGCAGGGAGAAGGCAAGATGGAGGGTGTGCAACAATTCTTCGAATACTTGGAAGGGAAGCGCTACAAGTTGCATGTGCGCGTGATGCTCAGCCGCTACCGAACGCCGGTCCCCTGCCCAACCTGTAAGGGGTCTCGTCTCCGACCGGACGCGCGCTATGTAAAGATCGCGGGCACAGACATTCATGAGCTGTCTGCGCTCACGATCGAAGAGGCTGCCGCTTGGGTCACAGCCCTCACCCTCTCTCCCTATGAAGAACAGGTCGCCCGCGACATTCTCCGACAACTGACAGCCAAGCTTGGCTTTCTCCTACGCGTGGGCCTCAGCTATCTGACGCTCTCCCGCCAGACCCGCACGCTCTCGGGAGGAGAGGCCCAGCGCGCAGCCTTGGCCAATCAACTCGGTGCACGCCTGGTCGGCACGCTCTACGTCCTTGATGAACCGACCATCGGTCTCCACCCGCGTGACACGGCAACGCTCGCAGGCATCCTGCGAGAGCTGGCAGTCCAGGGCAACACGGTGGTCGTCGTCGAACACGATCGCCAGATGATGCTGGCAGCCGACTATCTTGTCGAGCTGGGCCCTTTGTCGGGCGAGAAGGGCGGCGAAGTGATCTGCTCAGCACCACAACAGGAATTCATTGCAGACCGGCGGTCAATCACGGCGCGCTACCTGCGTGGAGAAGACGAGATTGCAACCCCTCGGTCTAGGCGGAAAGGAAACGGAAAATTTCTCGTCTTAGCTGGCGCGTGCGAGCATAACCTCAAAGACCTGTGTGTCCGTATTCCGCTCGGCATGTTGGTCTGTATCACCGGCGTCTCGGGGTCAGGCAAGAGCACATTGGTTGAAGACACGCTGTATCGCGCCGTGGCCCGTGCCTTTAGTATTGAGTCACTGCCCATGGGCAAGTTTCGCGCGATTAAGGGGATCGAACATCTGACCGGCATCAAGCTCATCGATCAGGAACCGATCGGCCGAACGCCGCGCTCGAATCCGATCACCTATCTGAAAGCGTTCGATGAAGTTCGCTCCCTCTTCGCGTCCGAGCGCGAGGCGCTCAGAAGCGGGCTCACACCGGGGCACTTCTCCTTCAATACCACCGGGGGCCGGTGCGACAAATGCGAAGGGAGCGGCGTCGAGAAACTCGAGATGTATTTCTTTGAGGATATCTATGCCACCTGCGAAACCTGCGATGGGAAGCGATTCAAACCGAGCGTCCTCTCCATTCGCTATCGCGGGAAAACGATCCATGACGTGTTGCAGATGACCGCCGAAGAAGCGCTGGGATTTTTTAGCGGCTCGCCCAAGCTCACAGAGAAACTTCATCTGCTCTCGTCCATCGGGCTCGGCTATCTCCGCCTCGGCCAACCCGCGACAACCCTCTCAGGCGGTGAGGCCCAGCGGTTGAAAATCGCCGCCGAACTCAAAGTCTCATCCGCAAAAAATGTGCTCTACATCATGGACGAACCGACCACCGGGCTGCATGTCGAAGATATCAAGAAGCTCCTGTCGATGCTGCAGAAACTGGTGGACAGCGGCAATACCGTGGTGGTGGTGGAGCACAACCTCGACGTCATCAAGACAGCAGACTGGATTATCGACCTAGGACCGGAAGGCGGCTCAGCGGGTGGACAGATCGTAGCAGAAGGACGACCGGAACAGGTGGCGAAAGTGAAGGAGTCTTATACAGGACAATTCCTCGCCCCCTTGCTTGCTGATGAACAGAGGACACGTCAGCATCACCTATAGCCCCGGTCGCTTCTCAGCCGTCAGGGATATCTCCACTGGTTGCCCGGCTCGACGCACATCTAACTGGATGGTCTGCCCTGCCTCAACTTGACAGAGCCGTTTCGCTTCCCGTTCTGAAGACACGCTAGATAAGACCGCGCCGTTACAGGCAACGACTCGATCACCTACCTTAAGACCAGCCTTGTCAGCAGGCAGGCCGCCGCGGAGTTCCCGCACGAGGTAGTATCGAGCGCCCGCTAAATCTTGTAGCTCCCAATTGACGCCGATGTGCCCGGACCCGAGTAACCCGGTTTGTGAGCCGAACCGGGCGAGAATGCGATGCGCGATGACGCGGGCCAAGCCCTCGGGATCATCGGCCGTGGCATCAGAACTATGTCCTTCCCCGTTAAACAGAACAACACCACTTTCCACATCGATCATCCGAAAGGCCAGCGACACGCGGCTGATCTGCTCTCCCTCGGTTCGTTCCCATTGTTGCACTTCACCTACCACAATGGCCTGCGCACCGACGAGTTTCCCGACTTTCAACACCTCGGCATCGTCGGCATGCTTCAGTTGGATGACCTGTTCCTTGAATACTTCGTCGAGCTTGGCTCGCTCGACCATATTGACGTCCAAGTCCAACAACAAGGTCGTCACAATCCCGGCGACACGCGAGCCGGAGCCTTGGGCGGCTGCCGCATCGACGAACGGCATCACGGCCATCGTACGATAGCGATCGATCGTGTCCCGATTAATTGGGCCGATGCCCGTCACAACCGGCTCAGGTCGTCCGAGCATCCCGCCGGATCCTAAGGCGGCAGTGCCGGACGAGGCACAGGCGCGGCGCCGCTGCAGAATCGCCGATGGCGCGCCCCAGGCACAGAGTTCGTCGTTCACCAGCACGATGTGGTAGGGATATTCGCGTTGATGTTCCGCGGCGATGTTGGTGAAGGGATAGAAAATGCAGCCGCCGATCCAGATCGAGACCGGGCAGAGAGCCAACTCATAGAGCCACTGTTTGCGGGCCGTGAGGGAGTATTCCCAGACCAGCAAACGGCCATCGTCGCGCAACACACGATCCGGCCGACCGACCTGCTCGATCACCTCGGCCTTCGTCATCGGTACGGACAGCCGGTCCAGCTTGGATTCCGACTTCACTACGGTATACAGCACGCCGCATCCAGAGCAGGCTCCGAGGAGGAGGGCCAGCCCCATCCAACAGCCAATCCGTTTGAGCATATTGGCGCGACTCCAGGGAGGCCTAACCACACGAGGAAGCAGCGTACCACCCTGCACGAGAAGGCTGCAATGGAACGGGGAAGGAGTGGGCTTGAGACAAACAAGTTAATAAAAAACTGGAGGGCACTCACTGAATCCCAACCACGAGCAACTCCCGGATAGAGAAGCCCCCAGCAGGATGCTCAAAAAGATCGTCAGCAAGGCCGCAGCGAGTGAAGGGCCGAGGCGTACCCTCTGGGGTACGTTGAGGGTCTGAACGATGCGAGAACGACGCTGGCGGACTTTTTCAGCACCCTGCTAATTCAGAGAGGGGTCGAAGGGCATATCCGCGTAATGGCGATAGTCGTCACCCAGGGCACTCACGATGTCCGGCCAGATACGTGCGGGATCCTTCTCGAACACCACGCTGGGATCTGCGGGAAGGGTAATCCAGGAACCAGTCTGCATTTCAGATTCCAGCTGCCCAGGGCCCCATCCGGAATATCCGATATAGGCGCGAAAGGCCTCGCGCCCCTCACTGGTTGTCAAAATACGATCGACAAGGTCTGTATCCCCTCCGAGACAGATCCCATCGAAGACATGATGGGAATTCTCGGGCAGTTGATCCAATCGATAGAGCATCATGACCTGATTCGTTTGCACCGGCCCTCCGGAAAAGAGGACGTGCCCTTGGCCTTCAAGGATCGGTACTTGCGGTAAGGCCTCTGAAACCGACATCGCCGTCGGGCGATTGACGACGACACCCAGCGCGCCTTCGGCCCCGTGCTCACAGAGCAACACGACGGTCTGCCGAAAATTCGGATCGCGCAAGGAAGGTGCCGCGATGAGGAAGATGCCTTTCCCGAGTGGAGCTTTCATAGTGATGATCCTACCGCGCTCATCTGTGCCGCGCAAGGGAGACTCGCGAGATTGTGGTTGATCTGG
This sequence comes from Nitrospira sp., assembly GCA_025363325.1. Lineage (GTDB taxonomy): Bacteria > Nitrospirota > Nitrospiria > Nitrospirales > Nitrospiraceae > Palsa-1315. The sequence goes on from JANYEF010000517.1 coordinate 4,236, forward strand.
TTGTTCTGGTTTGTTTGTTGGTTGAACCAGATGAACCAAATAGACCAAACAAACCAGAACAACCAGCCGGGCTACCGATAGAGGGATTCGCGTCGATCGCGGAGTAGGTCGTTGTACGGCGTGAGGACTTTGTTCCGCGCGTCGGCAGGATCGATCTCGACGATATAGAGTTCTTCCAGGTCCCGCGGCGCGCGATGCAGAATCGCCCCTCGTGCAGCGACGACTTCGCTGTTTCCGATAAACGTCAGCGGATCTTTGCCGCCTCGCGCTTCGCTTCCTGTGCGATTACTCGTAATTGCGAACACTCGATTTTCCAGGCACCGAACCGGCATGGAGTCCGGACAATTGGGCAGCACGAGGTTCGAGGGATGGCAGATGATCTCTGCCCCCTTGAGCGCCAACGTGCGAGCGGCCTCAGGATAGTACCAATCGAAACAGATCATCACGCCGATTTTGGCCGGCCCGATATCCCACACCTGAAATCCCGTGTCGCCTGGCGTAAAGAACAGCGTTTCCTCAAAAAACAGATGTGTCTTGCGATAACACCCGATAAACCCCGACGGACCGACGACCACGGCGGAGTTATAGCAGGCAGCCCCGGCGCGCTCCGGAAGACCGGCGACAATCACCATCCGGCGCCGCTTCGCAAGGTCGATCAGCCGTTGAGTCGTTGGTCCATTCGGCACCGACTCTGACAGCCTGTTCACTTCTTGCTGCGACAGGAACTGATATCCGGACGCGAACAACTCGGGCAAGACGATCAGATCCGCGTCAGCCCGGTCGAGTGTGTCCACAACCTTATCAAGATTGTGCGACACCTCGCCGAACAGTGGAGTGAACTGAAAAAATCCGACACGCATGATCGTCATGTCCCCAGAACAAAACGGGCAGGGTCGCCCCTGCCCGTTCAAGAAAAATCTCTGACCGAATGGCTTACTTCACTTCACTCAAATGGGTGACCGCCTCTTCGGCATGTTTGGTTGCCACATCGGCGTGACCGGCCTTGCCATGCTCAACGGCTTCCTTGAGATGCTTGACCCCTTCAGCCAAATGCGGATTCTTCATATCGGCCGCCCCGGCATGCTTGAGTGCTTCCTCAGCATGGTGCACCAGGACATCGGCATGACCGGCCTTGCCATGGGTAACGGCTTCCTTGGCATGTTCCAAGGCTTCAGCTGCATGCTTGTCAGCGGCAAGGGCGAGCCCACTGAACAGCGGAAAAACAACGAGCGCGGCAACCGCTGCCACAGCCAATACTCCGCGATGGATTCTCATTTTCATGGGTTCCTCCTCAGTGGTTAAGATTCATTCGACGGGTGAACGGCATCTGCAGTATTTCGACTCTCATTACCTTACACACCCATTTTTTCACTGTCAAGAAGGCCTTACCTGTGGATCGACGTTCAGGATGTACTGCAATCCTTTGGCATCTTTTTCCACAGGGCAGGCAAAATCACGGCTCCACTCCCACCAGGATCCCGGATAGTTCCGGACCTTGCGATACCCGGCGAGTTTGAGGACAAAATAGAGCCAGGCTGAACGGACGCCGCCGGTGCAATAGCAAATGACCTCTTGATCCTGCGTGAGACCTTTCTCGACGAGGCTCTCTGTGATCGTCTGCAGATCTTTCACTGTGGCGTTCGCGTGAAGAAATCCTGTCCAAGCCAGATGAATCGCGG
>JANYEF010000562.1 GCA_025363325.1 Nitrospira sp.
GCGTTGAATGGCTTTTTTTAGCGTATCGCCAGGCATATTGGCTTCTTTGGCCTTCAAGATAGCCAGCCGGAGCCGCGGATTACCATCTGGGTCGGCACCTGTACGCGCCGCAATCGTCACCTCGCGGATAATTCTCGTGAAAATCTTCCCGCGTTTGACATCCATGGCCCCTTTGTGCCGTTTAACCGTCGCCCAATGGCTATGTCCACCCATGCTCACTCCATGCAGCCGGACTCATAGGGGACCGACCGCGCAAGAATGTGATCTCAATCGATAAGAGCCTGTACTCGTAGCACAGGGTTTGGAAAGGTGTCAATTATGCGGGAGGGTGACCAGCAATAGAACCACTGGCCGAGCTTCGTGGCCTCTCTAACTGAAAGGCCCATCCAGAGAACTGGATGGGCCTTTGTTGGCGCACTCGCACGAGCCCAATCCTTACATGAACTTCATGAACTTATCTTTCGCGTCATCCATCACTTGAGCCGTAATGGTCGCCATCCCGCGCTCCTTCGCCACCCGCTCAACCTCTTTGCGGGCCATTGGACGGATGAAGTCTGGAATATTCTCAAGCCGTTTCTCAGCCTCAGGCGTCCAGGTCATCCCGTTGCTCGATTCGCCCTTGGAATCGTCCATCACTTGCAGCGTGATCGTCTGGTACCCCTGCTTGCGAGCAAAGGCCTCCACACTGCTCTGCACCATCGGCTTCACAAATGAGGGGAGGCGGTCGAGTTTTTCCTTCGCATCAGCCGACCAGGTAAACTCTGTAGTCGCCGTTCCAGCATTGCCGGGCTTACCGCCCGAGGTAAGTCCCATTTCAGCCACCATCGCGGAGAAGGGGCAACCGCCGCCGGACTTCTCTCCAGGCTTGGCTGCCGGTGCAGCCGTCGCTGCTGCTACCGCCGGCTGGCCTCCTTGAATCTTCTCGTTCAGCTGTGCCGCCATCTGACCAGAGCTTGTGGTTGCTTCGTCTTTCAACGTACCCCGCGTCATCTCAAAAGGCTCGGCCTCAACAGTACGCCCACCCAGCTTCACCCCGAGAGAACTGACCATCTGGGTTTCGCCTGGATTCGTCACCATCGAGAACTTGGCATTGCAAGAGGGACAGCCGAAGAACACGCCGAGCGTGCCCTCGCCAGGCTTCTCCACCTTTTCAAAGTTCATGTAGGTTTCACAGTTAAGGCACACAAATTTCATGGCATCTCCTCTTTGGTACGTGACATCATAGCTTGTCGGCAAGCACCTTCTTGTAATCGATGAGCGTCCTGATGCGCCCGGCAATTTCCTGGTACCGTTGAATCGTCGGATAGGTTTCGTCGAGCAGGGGCTCTCCCTTGTCGAAGGTGCGCGCGAGTTTCCGGTCGAAGGGAATCCGCCCGAGCAACGGCAAATCCAGCATCTCACACATCGCCTCGGTGTTGCCTTCGAACAACTCGTTCACTTCACCACAAGAAGGACAGCGATACTCGCTCATATTCTCGACCATGCCTATGACCTTGATACCTATGTCGCGGGCATAGGTGACCGACTTCTGCACCACATCCGATGCCACTTCTGAAAGCGTCGTGACGACAATCGCTCCCGCCAGGTCTGGAATAAACCCGGCGATGACCGGCGGCTTGTCCGCTGCGGCACCGGGAGGCAAATCGACCAGTAGATAATCGAGCTCACCCCAGACGACATCGGCCAAGAATTCTCGAATGACATTCATTTCCATCAACCCTAACCAGACCGGGCTGACATCCATAGGCCCTTTCCAACGGACCGGCGACGCATCTTCCAGGAAGAAATCCATCGACGCGACTTTCACCCCGAGCGGCCCGACCGGGGGAATCGCCCCCGCAGGCCCCATGGTCAAGGACTGGCCGTGCAACCCCAACATGCGAGGCACACAGGGTCCGTTCAAATCCACGTCTAAGATTCCGACCTTCGCTCCCTGCCGCGCAAAGGCCAAGGCCAAGTTGACCGTGGTCATGCTCTTGCCCACGCCGCCTTTTCCGCTCATGACCACCAGCTTGTGCTTGATGCCGGCCATGCGAGCATGAACCAGTTTGGTATTTCCCGAGATTTGTGCGAGGACCTTGGCGTCGTCTGAATACTTCAATTTGCCAAGAATGGCCTTCAGATCTTTTTCGACCGCCATAACGGGAACCCCTCGCTAACTGGGCGAATACACAGAGGATGACCGTAACACAGGGATTTCCGGGGAGTCAAACTCCACACATCCAGTCCGCCAGATGGCGCACATACCGATGCCTAAGGCTAAGCTAACCGGCACGCTGCTGTTTGGCCCGTCCGGTTGAGCGACGGGTTAGACGTGCAGTGGTCGCAGCGACATCCAGAAGTCCTCGTAACGCCTCGTTGACCGCCTTAGCATTCGGAAACGCTTCGGCGAGCTCGGGTTCGAGAACGACAACATTTGTCTCCCTGGCGGCCCGAGCAGCATACTTCCCGCGCACGAGCTTGCCAAAGTCCGACCGCCTGTATTCCGGCCGCAGGTCGTCGCCTGCTTTACGATTCCCTCTCTTCATAGATTCTCCTTTCCTGCCTCGTTACCAGACGAGCACTGATCATGCGAATAGTTTCACCTTCATCGGTGTGTGCCACGACCAGAAGACGATCCTGACTCGAATTGCCAAAGGTGACAAAGCGCTGCTCCTGACCAGAATGGTCTGGATCGGAGCCGGTGATCGAAAGCGTATCATGGAAGACCGTTGAGGCCTCTTCAAATGAGACCCCGTGCTTTTTCAGATTCGCAGCGGCTTTCTTCGGGTCCCAAGAAAATTTCATGCAGCCATCATACCCGCTCAAGCTTCAGCACGTCTAACGATCCAATTGACTCGACGGCATAAGCGGGCGAAGGCGCGTTAGCGACGCCGTCCCGTAGAAGCGGCTGTTAGGCCGCTGTTAACCGGACCTTTCCGACCTTGCCGAGTTTCACATGCTGCTTGGCTTGTCAGAGATCGTGGTTGTACTGCATGGCAAGCCAACTCTCCGGAGAACGGCCAAGCGCCTGGAAAGGCGTAGCACCATATAATCATGAAGCCGCCTTAATACGACCTTCCCGCATCGCGCCGAGATCTCCCTCCCACTCAATCTTGCCACGCAACCGGCGAATGCCTTCTTGTCCCTTCACCTTGATCAGCAATCGAAGGCCCTCTTCCACCACCGCTTTCTTAGTCGAAAGCCCGGCGGCCTTCATTACTCGCTGCATCAAGCTATTGTCGATCACGATGTTGGTACGCATAGCTCCTCCGACATGAAATGTGTAAATATTCATAAATGATACGCACGTGAATCAGTAGGAGCAAGCGAAGAGAACGTCGGTGTAGGTAGCGCAGGAAACGCGAGGCGGTCAAATCAGTCATGCTAGCAGAATAGACTCATCCTGATTGACCATATGCAAGAATCACCGGGTCAGAAAAGACTCCCGATACATTTTCCTATCCCCGTATGCGCAAAACTTATTGATGGCCTGGAGAATCGGTAGCATCTTTATTGATCAAAACTATGCGAGAACGGTACGCAATCTTTTTTCCCTGTTTGTCGTATGCTAAAGCACCTTTCTTGATCTCGTGATCTCCAAAAACCAAAGCATGTGCCGGATTTGGAGGTTCGTCCTCGCCGATCCCTATAGGATCGCGTACTACTCTGCAGCCATATGCTCTGGCCACTCCGGCTTGGAATCCTGCGACGTGAAAAGGTCTATCAGGTGCCCTATCTCTCGTCTCTTCTGGACTCGAAAGGGACCCCAGATCGACTGAGAATGGATAGTCCTTCTTCATCTCGCCTGAGGCAGGTCGGTATTGTCCGTTTTCAACCTCCTGAAGCGGAAACTTTGAAGGCGCTACCCTAAAATAAAGCCACTCATCATTGGGGATGCTTGGATCATCAATATCTGGTGGGAGAGGCCTTGGCGGCATTGAGGCGGAATAACGCTGTTACCCAGTAGTCAGCCAGGAAAGGAGATCTTCAACGTCAGAGAGCGACTCCAACGGGAGTTCGTGATCCAATTCGCCAGTTGTTACACTTGGATCAAACCTCAGATAACGATAGGAGGAGTCCGGACCAATTTCGATGTCCAGCTCTCTCTGCCGCACTCTCCACTCAAGCTGAATGCCACCGCTGGCTAGAGGAACTACCCTAGGTCGTGGAGGGTTATGTTGGGGAATTGCGTCAATTAAATCAATCGCAGCAAGCACGGTGTCGTATGAAGGGGGATGCCCTCCATAGCTATCCCAATTCTCTTGCAAGGTAAAGCACCCGGCAATACTCAAGACTGGTTCTTTTTGCCACGTCCATTGAGGGTCGATCTTAAAAACAGCAATCCCATGTGACGTAGTCTTCACCATATAGGAACGTCGAGCGCATCTGCGACTCTCCATTTCTTCTCTGAGAACTGGCGTTGCCTGATTGCTCGCGGCATCACTTGTGATCATTTTGTGCGTCCCCAACGTTCGTGAAAAGCTGCGGTCGTGAAATCGGTAAACCCTTCTACGACCCATTCTCGACCAAGATCTAACCAATGAAAAATGTCTTCGGTTGTAGAAGACAGGGGGCCTCCTCGCGCCGTGAGAGTCAGCTGGAGCACCTCTTTAGCATCATTGGCTCTTATCACCGGCTCCATAGAGATGTATAGACGACCCTCATTATTGCGCAAAACATAACTAATATTCATCCCAACTGATTCGGGCGCTGGCAAAAACGTTCCTGAGTACCCGCCAGACCAAGGAGCTATTATTTTGTTCAGTTCTCCAAATGTCTTCCAACCTTGTTCGTACTCAATATGGTTCACATAAGTCACTTCACACTGATTCACCTCAGGCTTACTGAAACCTTCCTCATGTAAAAACGCAAGAAAATGTTCCCATTCAGACAGGCATCTTTCTTTTATTCTTTCATATCTCGGATAGGTTTCAGCCTCTTTCGCTTTTTTCCAGTTGTATATGAACCGGTCCTTCTGAATCTGGATGAGCTGATTCATGTCGCTATGTGTGAACCAGCAGCGAAGGGATGGTTCCGTCACCATTTCCACCCCCAAATCAGCTCTTTTGCGAGTTCGTGAAGTAAACTCCTCCTTTGTTTGGCCAAGAGGAGGTCTTATCTCTGCGTGAGGATAACTCTGACGAATTTTGGCCCAGTAGAGTCCAATGTGAGGAATTGATAAACCTTGGATAGGGGCGAATTGAATCGATAGCACCGTCTCGATGACCGGTGGTTTATTGTAATCGCGGATGGTGTGAGCTGTCGAACTCACGATTAACCTAATAGGAGTAACAATTCAAAGGATGCTTCCACGGAGAAACGGGAGTTAAGGTTGAACAAACTCCGGTGAGATAAACCGGCCACACTATCGCTGATGGCCAATACATTGTCAATCACAGGTGACAAAATCCCTCCATAAAAATCAGAAGGGACAGACCTAACCACCCAGACCAGTCGAACCTATGATGGTCAGAGATCTAATCAGATGTTACCAGTAACATCCCTAGCGCCGTTCGTGTCGGAGTCTATCACATGGTAATTACGGGTTCCCATAGAGGAAGCCCAAAAAGGTCCATCCACATTTGAGGGCCTGCACGTAAGGGACACCTCCCGCAGGCTGTTCAGAAAGGCCGTCCAGCAAGGCCGCAGCGAGAGAAGACCGGAGGCGTACCCTCTGGGGTACGTTGAGGACCTGAACGATGCGAGAACGATGCTGGCGGACTTTATCAACAGCCTGCTAGATCGAGTACTGAAAGATCGGCTTCGCCCCAATAGCCTGAGCCAGCACTCCACGGCGCTTGAGTTCTTCAAGAATCCGTCGAGTGGCCGCATCAAAGTCTGCCGGGCCTGACAGCACGATATCCGTATTGGGCGGGGCTTCTTCGGGTGTCTTGCTCATATGAATAGCAATGACCGGCACCGGGTGCACGAGCGTCCTGATGGCCTGCGCCGCTTCAACATAAGCCATACCGAATGGATTAGTTGTCGAGACGACAATCAGCCCAGTATCGACAAGCAACCGCGCCACTTCGCCATAGCGGCGAGCCATCTCGGTCGCCTGCCCTCGTTCATCCTTCGAAAGGTCTGCATCGAGGCCGCGACGAAGATTCTCTCCGTCGAGCAGGTACGCATGCCGGCCATCAGCGACAAGCCTCGCCTCGATGGTCCTGGCAAGGAAGGATTTCCCCGTATGCCGCCCGCCGGTCACCAACACAATGGCGGCTCGGTGGCCATATTGCTGCGCGCGATCCTCGACGCCAACTTGACCCTTCACCCAGGCAAAATCGCGCTGCCGAGCTTCTTCTCGGAGAAACTCCTGATCGTCATGGACCAGCTCTGTCACGATGCCGCCACCGGCAATGTCGTACTCATCCACGAGAACGAACCGGCCGGTCGACTCAAACGAAGCCGAGAGATCGAATGCGACCGGTGTTTTTGCCCGAATGGTTAATTCAGCAACCTGATTCTTGTTCACGACATTGCTGCCTTGCTGCTGAGCCAAATCCATTGTGTCGATGATGCGATGAATGGTCGCCACTTCACAGTCCACTTCCCTCGTTGCCACTCTGAGCTGATAGCGACGCCCCCGCTCCAATGGCTTCCGTCCCAGCCAGAACACATTGGCTCGAAAGGCTGTCGATACCAGCGGGAGTGCATCTTGATGTGAGGCGACCTCTCCTCGTTCGACAAAGATCTGTTCATCGAGCGTCACACCGACTGACTGGCCTGCATGGCCTTCTACTGGCGGGGGATCGATATTAAACGCTTCAATAGATTTGACCGTCGCCCGTTTGTTCGACGGCGAGAAGACCAGAGAATCGCCGACCTTCAATTGCCCTGCCGTGACGCGTCCGGCGATGATGCGACGGGCGTCGAACTTGTACACGTCCTGAACCGGCAGGCGAAGCGGCTGTTCGGATCGCCCCGGCTCCTTCCGAAAAGCACTGAGCGCATCCAGCACGGTCGGGCCGCTGTACCACGGCATCTGCTCGCTCCGGTTGGCGATATTATCTCCGAGCTTGGCACTGACCGGAATGATCTGCTGTGGAACCGCCTTGAATTGCCCGAGGAACTCTCGATATTCCTTTTCGATCCCGTCGAACACATCCTGCCGATAACCAACCAGGTCCATCTTGTTTACAACGACGGCAAACTGGCGTACGCCCAGGAGCGACAAGAGATAGCCATGCTTCTTGGACTGCTCCTTCACGCCCTCCAAGGCATCGATCAACAGCAACGCTCCTTCAGCCCGGGCCGCCCCGGAGATCATGTTCTTGAGAAACTCCTTGTGCCCCGGCGCATCGATGATGATGTAGTGCCGCCCCTTCCAGCTAAAGAACGTCCGCGCCGTATCGATGGTAATGCCCTGCTCCTGCTCTTCAAGAAAGGCATCGAACAGGAACGCATACTCAAATTCCTTCCCCTGCTGCCGGCAGATGGCTTGAACCTTTTCGATCTTGCCATCCGGCAACGATCCCGTGTCGGCATAGAGACGCCCCAGCAAGGTGGACTTCCCGTGATCCACGTGCCCGACGATGACGATGTTCAAATTGTCAGATGGTTTCGAAATTGTTTCTGCCATGCTTAGACTCCAGAATGTTCAAACAGGCAGCCCAGCAAGGCCGCAGGGGAGGAAAAACCGCAGGCGTACCCTCTGGGGTACGTTGAGGATTTTTCCGACCCGAGAACGAAGCTGGATGCCTGTTTCAACATTCTGCCGTTACATGTATCCGTCTTTTCGGAGCAGCTCCATCCCGCGCCCCTCATCCTGCGCACGACCCGATCGCTCTGC
>JANYEF010000124.1 GCA_025363325.1 Nitrospira sp.
ATCAGCCCTCCGCAGGCGATGTGGAGGGGCGGGTTGTGGAGTATCAATCCAACATGGGCATGATGAACCTTGTGGCGCAAAGGAATATCGTCTATCTGGATCGGGGACGGGAAGACGGGATCAGGTCTGGGGTTCGAATGGACGTGATTCGGTCAGGAGGGAGCCTTCCTCAACGGATCGTAGGAGAAGTGAAAATCCTGTCCATGGAAGACAGAACTGCCACGGCACTGATCACAAAATCGATCTCCCGCATTCTCAAGGGCGATCGCTTCCGGGTGAAGGTTCATGCTCCTGAGGTGATGCCGATCGCTCAATCACCCCAGCAGTCGCTGGATGTCTCCCCTGCTGTGGCTTCTTCAAGCAAGTTCCAGGTCCAGAATGTTGCCGGCGAAACCCGAATTAGCCTCGGTGATTTGATGAAGCAGCTTCGGTTTGAATCGGGCGAAGCCACGATCAAATCCGAGGGCTATCAGGTGCTCGATGAACTGATTGCGTATCTCAAGACCACTGCCGGCGATCGGTTGATTCGAGTCGAGGGCCATGCGGATAACATGGAAATCGGTCCCTCACTCAAATCGCTCTACCAGACGAACTGGGACTTGTCGAAAGCTCGGGCTGGGGGTGTCCTCCGTTACTTGACCGAGAAGGGCGGGATCGATTCGGCGAAGCTTTCGTCGGTTGGCTATGGCGATACGAAGCCGATGACCAGCAATGCGACGGAGGTGGGTCGGCAGAAGAACCGTCGTGTGGACATCGTGCTCTATTCGCCCGAATCGGCCGGTGAACAGCCTGAGCCGGCGGCGAAGCCAATTGAGACCGGCGATAACGGATACAACTTGTCCCGTCTTAGTTCAGCGGAAGGCGGATCTCCAATCTCCACAGTGGACACGACGGTCCCAGCGGCTTCAACGGGTTCGTCCAAGGTGGAGCCCGCATCTGTCCCTGCTGATCCTACTCCAGCGACGACTCCGGCATCAGCTGGCCAGGAGAGTTCAAATCAGAACCCCACTGCTCCGGTCGCCCCTCCACAGTAAATTCATCGAGTATCGTGCGGAGGGTTGACGATTCAACGTCAGCCCTCCCCGGTTCCCATTCCAGAACCTTTCCGTTCTTCCTTCTCTCGTTGTTCCCACTTTTCCGGTGCTGCTACAATGCCGCATGACTTCGACGCAAGCAGCCCCTCTACGCACAGAGCCTGAAGCCCTATTCGCAGATGTCATTGTTCCACGGCATCTAGCAGGCCCGTTCACCTACACCGTGCCATTGTCGCTCCAACCTACGCTACGTATTGGACATCGAGTGCTCGTGCCCTTCGGACGATCGATTCTCCAAGGGGCGGTGATCGCCCTCTCCCACGTTCTTCCTCAAGGTTTTGACCGAGCACGTCTCAAGGAAATTTGCTCGTTGCTCGCGGAGGGGGCTGCAACAGATGTGTCCTCGAACCTGTTCCAGCTCTCACGACAGGTGGCCGAACAGTATGTCGCACCGTGGGGGCAATGTCTTAGGTTGGTGCTGCCTCCAACACCCAAACTACGAGCGCAGCTCAGCCACTACGAACTAACGGAGCAAGGGCGGGCCGCACTTGCGGCCCGCGAACCCTGCTCGGTGAAGGCGCGGGCACTTCTCACACGTCTTGGGAAAAAACCGTCAGGACTTCGCCGGCCATCTCGCAGTCCTAGTCCTGCCGACTTACTACAAGATTTCAAGGCTCGAGGATGGGTGGTGGAGGTTCAGGACCTGCCGTCTACCTCGGCGACGCCTCTCGCCCGACCATCTAGACAGGCGAACCAGGGCAATTCCGACATCATGGCACCGCTCATTCCTGATCCCGCAATATCTTGGGCGGAGCCACTGTTCGAGGCGCTGAGAGGCCAAGATCCCACTCGGGTGCTGGTGCAGGCTTCCTGGACCGATCGGTTGAGACTGTTGCAGCAGGCCGTCCGCCTGGTGCTCGACCGTGGGCAGACGGTCCTCATCATCGTTGGCGAAGCAGAACGGGCCCAATGGGTTGCAAGCTTGATCCGTGATGATGAGACAGGCATCTCCCCGGTCTGCTTTCATAGCGGTCTTTCAGACCAGGTGAAAGCTGAGATATGGGATCAGATTCATCGGCAGGTCGTTCGCGTGGTGGTGGGAACCCGCTCCGCCATCTTTCTCCCATTGACTGCAATCGGAGCGATTTGGGTCGAGGGAGAAGAAGATGCGGCGCTCAAAGAAGCACAAGAACCACGCTACCATGCAAGGGACGTGGCCTGGTTAAGGGCGCAGGATGAACGGGTGGTGCTGGTCCTGAGTTCGTCCCACCCTTCCCTTGAGACCAGAGCGGCGGTGGGGCAATGGGGGATTGTTGTTCGCAAGTTCATGCTATCTGCGGCGCGGCCGAGCATACAGGTCGTCGATTTACGCGAGCACGGTCGCGGCACAGTGCTGAGCCAGCCGCTCGTTCGAGCCATCGAGCAGGCGATCGGTCGCCGGGCCGGCGTCCTGTTGTTTCTCAACCGGAAGGGCTATGCCGGCGCCCTCGTCTGTCGTGACTGCGGCCAGGTTCCCCGCTGCCCTGCCTGTCGCGTGGCGCTGATGTACTCTCGGCAGGCGGGTCGTCTCCTCTGTTCCTACTGCGGGAACATTGCACCCATCCCCGATACCTGCGTCTCCTGTTCCGGCCCCCGCATGCAGTTGATCGGTGAGGGCACAGAGCGGGTGGAAGAGGATGCGAAGCGATTGTTTCCTCACGCGGCAGTGATTCGGCTCGATGGAGATACCATGCGGCGTCCAGCGCAGGCCGAGGCCCTCTGGCGGAGGATCGAGCAAGGGGAGTGGGATATCATCGTCGGGACACAACTGCTGCTACACCGAGGGCCTCTCCCGATGATGGGTCTCGTTGGGGTTGTCCAGGCGGACGCAGGACTCAGCGTGCCGGATTTCCGATCCGCCGAACGTACCTATCATACGCTCCTTGATGCGGTCAGTCTCGCCAGTTCGGCAGGGACTGGCGGCCAGGTGATCGTACAAACCCGTCTGTCATCTCATCATGCGATTCAGGCTGTGGTTCAGAACGACGAATCCGTCTTTCTATCAGAGGAGCTATCCCATCGAACGGCATTGGGGTATCCGCCGACGGTCTGTCTGATCGCGCTCCTCGTATCGGGGACCAACGAGAAAATGGTCCGCGACGCTGCCACCGCCTGGGTGGCTCAACTCGCCGCCCACTCTTCACCGTCCGTGGCCGGACAGACGATCACGACAGAGACTCATTTGTCGGCTCAATCGATTGGTCGTCCAGACCGTCTCACTGTTCTGGGGCCAGTCCCCTCTCCGGTAGCAAGACTCCGGGGACGGTATCGGTGGCAAATTCTCGTGAAATCGCTCGAACGGGAAGCAGGGATCGAAGCGGTGCGGAGCACGGTCAAGGAAATGGAACGGGCTCATCAGCGCCGGGCCATCAAGTTCGATGTCGACGTCGATCCGATCGAGATGTGGTAGGTGTGACCTGTTCCTGCGTGTGCTGTCCTGATTGCGGCGCAGGTGGATTGTTCTCGGTTGCCACGGCTGATGTGGCGATGATGGGCTGCCCGGCTCGCTTAAAGAACCCATAGGAAAACGTGATCCAAAAGACCGCCGAAACGAGCCCCGCCAGAACGGCTGAGAGGATCGTTCCCAGCTGTTCGTCCGTAGGCTCTATCGTGGTCGAGCGGACCTGAACCATTGTGACGATGGGCCAGGCAAGACTCTCCAGGCCAAGCATCAGGGTGGCCCAGGCCCAAACCAGTCCAATCGTGCGCCCCTGCCAGATCAGAAATGCTGCAACACCTCCTGCGACGAGAAAGATTTCCCAGAGTGAGAACGAGTCCCACGCCAGCCAGGCGCCAGCCGCCACGACGAGGCTGCCAAACAGGGCATTGAGTTGGGGACTCCACCATGTGGTAACCATACTGAGTGTTGTTCTCCGTAGACGATGCGCGGGCTAGTGTGTATTCCGAGGGCGTGGTTGTCAATGGAGGGGTCCGTCGGCGAGACGGGGACGAAACAAGGTTAGCCCGCATTATTCTTGAGCGTTTCTGCTGCAATCACCGATGTTCAGGCGAGAGGCACGGGGCTAGAGGGGTGTGACTAGAAGGAATGTCTTCCCTCTCGCCTCGTGCCACTTGACCCTCGCCTGGCTTCCAAGCGGTTTCGCGACGAACCGCCATGAATAATGCGGGTCGGACATCGTGGCGGACGTGGGAAAAGATATACGCGATGACGGTACGAAGGCGATCCAACACACGAGCCTCCTGCTCGTCGATGGAAGTTTTTTTCATTGTCTTCTTGAATTTTTTTCTCACCGGGCAGCGCGAAAGGACATCCCGCCAGATTGACGGCCCAGAGGAGCCTGAGTTCAATCCCCACCACATCCCCATCCCGCTTCCACTGGCTGGTGATACCCCACGCCCGGCACTGCGCCCGGAGTAGTTCGCTTCTGGGTCACCCTATCCGCGTATCACCCTGACTACTCCCTCGTCCGACAGCCTGAAAGAGCTGCACACGTTCCTCTTCGGTGAGCGGTTTCCACTGTCCGGGGACTAATCCATCAAGCGTCACATGCATGATCCGGACACGATGCAACATGAGCACTCGATACCCCAAGACTTGGCACATGCGCCGAATCTGTCGATTGCGCCCTTCGGTGAGGATGATGCGGAACCGTGCGGGACCGAGTCGTTCAATCCGGCAGGGATTGGTCGGACGCTCGAAAATGACGACCCCTTGAGCCATGCAGTCGATGAAGGTCTGATCGAATGGGTGATCGACTGACACCTCGTATTCCCGTTCATGCCCGTGCTCAGTTCGTAGGATCTCGTTCACGATGTCCCCGTCGTTCGTGAGGAGGATGAGGCCGGAGGAGTCCTTGTCGAGTCGCCCGATCGGAAAGATCCGCTCCGGATGGCCGATCTCCGCGATGATGTTACGGGGCACATGCGACTCACTGGTCGTCGTCACACCCACCGGCTTGTAATACTTGATATAGAGCGAGGCGGTCCCCCAGGGAATCACATGTCCATCTCGCGCGATGACGTCTTCATGACCGACCTGATCTCCCAGGCAGGCCATCCGCTGATTGATGGTCACACGACCGGATTCGATCAGGCGATCAGCCTCTCGCCGAGAACAGATGCCGTGATGTGTGAAAAACTTATTGATGCGAAGCGTGCCGGTCACAGGGTATGTTTTACCGTTTCAGTGGACGCGACGGCCTGCGTTAATCCGCCCCAGCATGCGGTAGATCAAGCGGGCGATACAAAACTGGGGAGCGACAAACCCTTCAATCGGGGCAATCTCACTGATATCCATCCCAAGGATACCCGGTCCATTGGCCAAGGCCGTCACGAGGTTCACCGTGTCGTACCACCCCAACCCACCGGGCTCGGGAGTGCCGAGCGCAGGAACCAGCGAGGCATCAAGCCCGTCACAATCGAAGGTCAGGTAGACCGGCCCACGACAAGCCTTCACCACCTGGGGAACCCAGCGTGAGGCCTTGCCTTCATAGGGGCCGGACGGGTCAAGAATCTCAGCGGCAAAGAACGTGGCAATTCGATCGGTGCTCTGGATGCGATCGATTTCCTCGGGAGAAATGGAACGAATACCGACTTGGACCAACGGCAACCCGTCATCGACCACGCGAGCCATCACGCTGGCGTGGCTATACGGGTTCCCCTGATAGGCCTTCCGCAAGTCGCCATGCGCATCAATTTGCACCACACACAGATCAGGATAGCGTCGGGCATGAGCTCGGATAGCCCCAAGCGCACCGGTATGCTCCCCGGTCAACGTGACAACAAACCGCCCAGTACCGACATGGGGAGTGACAAACGCCTCAATCGCATCCACCGCCTGCTGATCGACTTTGCCGTCAAGATCGAGCGAGCGAATGGTGGCAACCCCGCCCCACTCTCGATAGGGTTCACACCGGAGTGTTTCGTCGTATAACTCGACTTGTTGAGATGCCTCAATGATGGCTGAAGGCCCTCGATCGGAGCCCAGCACATAGCTGGAGGTATGTTCATAGGGCGCCGGCAGGACGTAGACGCCCGCTTGATCTGGATGGCACCAGGGCTCGTCGAGCCCGAGGAAGTTATGGTCGATACTTTCCCATCCGGCGGGAAGCGTCATGGGCGTTCACTCACTCGACAGGGCTACCGACGCCGTTTTGGAATATTTTCTTCTGGAATGAATACGGCCAACGCGATCACCGTCGTCCAGCGATTGGGTTTCCCGACAGCGGACTGGGTGATGTTGAGGGTCCGAACGATCTTGCCGGCCATTTTGAAGACTTGTTCCCGCTCTTTCCACGCGATGTTCGGATCGAACTCGACACCGAGCGTCGTAGCCAACATCTGCGCCGCCAAGTCTTCCGTATACTCACCCGTCTCTTCATCGGTTTCGCCATGCGCATGGTGTTCGGACAGATACCCGTAGGTTCGACGATCGGTCGGGATCGCCAACCCAATCGACGCGGAGGCCAGGCGATTCCGTTCATTCGTTTCCGACCGCGCCATCACACAGAACGTGATTTCACCAGGGTTCAATAACTTCTCGCCGCGCGCACGAGGGACAATTTTGCAATTCGGCGGAAGAATCGACGACACCGTGACAAGGTTGCAATAGGCGACGCCGGCGCTACGCAAGGCTTGCTCGAAGGAGGCCAGCTTTTCTTTGTGGACTCCAACGCCTCGCGTCAGAAACATCTGCGTAGGTACCATCGTTTCTTCTCCTTAGTTCGTCCGACCAATCCGGTGACAGACGCGTTGTTATCTAAAATGTACGCCCACGGTAAGCCTCATGTAGGCACAGGGTCGCTGTTGTACCAAGATTGGCAACGCTTCGCAATATCCTGCAGCATTTTTTTCTGACAGGGTGCTGAAAAAGTCCGCCAGCTTCGTTCTCGCATCGTATAGACCCTCAACGTACCCCAGAGGGTACGCTTCGGCTCTTCACTCGCTGCGGCCTTGCTGGACGGCATTTTTTGAGCATCCTGCGGGAGTGTTTTCCCCGTTGTGCCGCTCGACTGAGCTCGTCGCAGGCACACGTGCAGACCCTGAAGATATTCCCGCATCCTGCTAGGCGCCGGCAGGTGGTTTGAGGTTCAATACCAACATGCGGGGCTCGGTCATATCCTCGATCGCGGCCCGAATCCCTTCACGCCCGACCCCGGAATCCTTCACACCACCATAGGGCATGTGATCGGCGCGAAATGTCGGAATCTCGTTTGCCAGCACGGCCCCAACTTCAAGATGCCGAAAGGCATGAAAAATTTTATTCACATCTTGGGTGAATACCCCAGCTTGGAGCCCATAGTCGGACTGGTTGAGCGCCGTGATCGCTTCACCGAAGTGGCGGTAGGGGGTCACAGTCACCACCGGCCCAAACACCTCTTGACAAGATACTTTCATCGTTGGCGTGACGTGCGAAAGCACGGTCGCCTCCATCACTGAATCCATGCGTTTGCCCCCCAGAAGCACCCGCGCCCCTTGCGACACGGCTTCCCCGACCCACGCCTCGATTCGATGGGCCGCGGACGGATCAATCAACGGTCCAACCACCGTAGAATCGTCGCTCGGGTCGCCTGCTTTCAGACGCGCGACTTGTAACAGGAGCTTCGTCGTGAAGAGGTCCGCGATGGAATGATGGACAAAGATTCGTTGCACGGAAATACAGGTCTGACCGGCATACCCAAACCCACCGACCGCGCAGCGCTGTGCGGCAAAATCCAGATCTGCATCGGGCTCCACGATCACGCCTGCGTTCCCGCCGAGCTCCAACACCACCTTCTTCTTCCCGCACTTGGCCTTCAGCATCCATCCCACAGCGGCGCTGCCGGTAAAGCTCAGGAGTTTGAAGCGAGGATCGACGACGAGCTGTTCTGCCACGCTGTTGTCGCAGGGCAGGATGTTGAGTGCGCCAGGAGGAAGACCGGCTTCCAGAACCACTTCGCCCAAGAGTAACGCGGTCAGAGGCGTCTGTGGCGCCGGCTTGATGAGGATGGAATTGCCGGCGGCCAAAGCCGGAGCGACCTTGTGAGCGACAAGATTCAGGGGAAAGTTAAAGGGGGTGATCCCGAGCACCGGACCGATCGGAACCCGACGGAGAATACCGAGATGGGAATCTGTTCCTGGCGTCCAGTCGAGGGGAATCACCTCGCCTGGGATACGCTTCGCCTCCTCCGCCGCAATAGTAAATGTCTGAACGGCCCGATTCACCTCACGCTTCGCGTCGGCAATCGGTTTGCCGGCTTCAGCCGTAATCAGGCGGGCAAATTCCTCACGTCGGTCATAGAGCCCACCTGCAATCTTTTGCAACACATGATAGCGGGCGTGCGACGGCAGGGTCCCCATCACGGCAGCGGCATCGACCGTCGACTGAATCGCAGCCTCGGCGTCGGCGGAATTCGCGTTCGACACCTCGGCGAGTAGCTGCCCTGTAAACGGATTGTTCACGGGGGCAATGGTCTCCCCGTGCCGCCACAGACCTCCACTCAAAAACGGACGTGGTTCCTGCACGAGAAACGCCCCGCGGGTGGTGAAGACTTAGTCGGCAGACTTAACCGATGCCGCAGAGGCCGGCTCAAGAGTGGACGCCTGCTGGGCGATATCAGCTTTGGCAATCAAGTCCTCTGTGCCCCAATCACGAATCGCCTCAAGCGTAAAGGCCTCATAGGTCGAGACGCCGTGGCACGTCGGACAATCCGGCATCGGCACCTTGCGATAGAAAACTTCTGACAAGCACGACATGCAGACCCAATAGTGTGGCTCCCCGTCGCGTTGCGGAACAGACCAAAACGATTGTGTTGCAGACATAGGTAATCCTCAGTGAATGATGAACTGACTGTTCTGTGCCACCGCCGTCGACCCATGAGGCTCGGCGGGCTCTCTCTGGGAGCGCGGGGCAGTGGCCAACATGCGATCAATCTCCTCGGCAAAATCCTCAAACGGGACTGCGCCGGGGATCGCGATCGCTGGCTCTTTCTCGGTCGGTCCACCGACCGTCCGTATCAAAATAAAGCCGGGGGTGCCATGAAATCCCCACCGGTTCGCCTCTTGGCGGTCCTGGAAAATCGATTCGAGATATTGCCGCTCGTCGAAACACTTGGCAAACGCCACCTGATCCAAGCCACTCACCTTCGCATAGCCTTTGAACGCTCCCGAGTCTAAGCGGCCTCCTCCGCTGAAGAGCCGATCGTGCATCGGCCAATATCGACCCTGGGCTCCGGCACAGCGAGCGGCCACCGCAGCCTCCACGCCAACCCCCTGGTCCGCTCGAGGATAGTCGCGATAGACAAACCGCACTTTGCCCGTATCGATATATTTGGCCTGCAACCGAGGCCATGTCTCCTGGAAGAACTTCACGCAGTACCCACATGTGAAGTCAGAATACTCGATCAAGGTGATCGGTGCGTCCGCGCGCCCTCTGATTCGTCCGTCGTCCGTGACCGACCCAGCGCCAGCTTGAGTCAGCTGCACCAGAAACACCAGCAACGCACCGACAGCTGTGCGGAACCAGCGCCTGCCCATCATGTGTGGGGAGCGCCCTTTGCTTTTATACGCTCCAGCAACCCGACCATGAGGAGAGGCCAGACAATCGTGGCATCGCTTAACACTTCAGCAAAGCGCCCTCCTGCTTCCGGCGGAACAAACTTTCCCCAGGAAAGGCCCTCTTGATAAGTACAACCGCTCAATCCGCCCAAATGATCCGGGTCCGGACAAATGCGGACCCCGTACTGGAATCGAGGCGGCTCCACATTGAGCCCAAGCCTGGTATTACAGATCTCAATGTAGGGACCGACTTGTTGCGCCCAATTGCGCGGCACTCCTCCGCCGATCGTAAAGATCCCACGCCGCTTGGCAGAGATGACATGACTCGCATAACTGTTGAGATCGAGGTAGGGATTGAACGACGGATAAGACCCATGAATCGCGCGTAGCACCTCAAGATCATCGCCTCCCTTTGCCTGCGCACGAGCCCGATCGAGATCTCGACTCATAGCCCAGGTTCCAAGATCCAGCCCCATCTCGGAATCGGTGAACGCAGGGATGAAGACCGGAATTTTTTTCAGATAGGCGCTTTTGAGAATACCCGTTCCGTCATATTCTTCCGCAAGCGTCCTCCCCAGCTCACGAGTGAGGATTTCGGAGGAAAGAGATTGGTCCTGATCCATCCGCTTCATTGTTCGGGCAACGACTTGCTCAACATAGTTGAGATTGGACTCCATCTCCAGGGTATCGTAGACCCGATTGTAGCCCTTCTCGAACAGCTCTTGATCAGACATCGACGGATGGTGCCGATAGTGTGTTTTACCAACCGACTCACTAAGCCCATGGGCAATCAACGCACCGGTCGAGACGACACATTGCACCATCCCATGATCGATCATCGCGCTGATGATCTTGCCCATCTTGGCAATGGTCATCGCCCCTGACAGTGTCAGTACGACGAAACAGTCGGAATCCTCGATCATCGCCCAGAGCACTTCGTAGGCCTCGCCCAAGCGGCGGCCCCCAAAGGCTGTCTTTCGCATGGCAGTCAGCAGGCCGTCGAATGACCCGATTTGTTCCGGGTCGAGAGGCTCGAGCGCTTCGAGTCCATCTTGCGCCCCATCGTGAAATTCTCGTGCACCCATGGAGACATTACCTACCTTAGAAGTGAACAGAGGGAAAGCGCATTATTTATACACAACCAACGATAGAGGCGTCAACGAAGTTGCCCCCGGAGAAATCCCTCGCTGCATTCTGCTGCGTGAGTAGGCATAACCTACTTCAGCGAGCCGCGAGAATTAACGAGAAGGTCTATCGAGCGCGGCGATCCCAGAGCCGCAATCATTTCAACAATTCCAGGTCGCCTAGGCGTTGAAGAGATAATTCTGACTTGAGCGATTCATCCGCGCGTTATCTATGGATGAAGCACCAGCGGCACGTGCGAACTTGATGTGGTGGTCCCAACGGGATTTGAACCCGTGTTTAAGCCTTGAGAGGGCTCCGTCCTAGGCCAGGCTAGACGATGGGACCAGATCATCCATAGTGATGGGGGCGACCGAGCACAGTACCACGTGCGCTTTTCATTTTTCAATCCATTCTCAACGATTCTACGCAGTATTCAGGCCTCTGCACCGCTGGTCCACTCACGACTTGACAGCGACGGTGGTATGGCCTACCTTGCGGAAAGTATACGAGCGAGCCTCTGAAT
>JANYEF010000573.1 GCA_025363325.1 Nitrospira sp.
GAATATTCACGGACCTTCTTTGACAGCGGCACGCAAAGGAGAATGATGCAATTGCCTCAAGGGTATCATCAGCACTCTCTCATGTATAAATGTCACAAGCATGTCATACATGCAAAGATTAGTGATTTTATGTAGAACTCAATCTTGTGGGCATCCGACGGAACCACTTGGTGCTCTACCTGAAGGAGAGGGAGTTTCGATTCAACTGCCGACGCGGGACTTTGCTGCTTCTGATTGGTCGACTTTTGAAAAAGCTCGCCGAAAACTGGACTAGCTCAATTTTTGTGATATATTTTCATTAGTTGTGGCAACTAGGACCGGTTCCGGAAAGTTGTCATAGCTTGCTTCGCTGATAATCCTGACAGCGAAGATGTTATTGAGGTGGGGATAGATCTTCTTTGAGAAGAGGACAATAGCTTCACCTCCTCCCTTTCACTCTACTCCTCAAAAGGCTCGTTGAAATCATCAGGGGAAGTTTGATTTACAGGAGAGCATGAGGGCTCTGTCCGTTCGTTGCGGCTTGGGTGCTGCGAAAATAAAGCCCTACGGATGATCAGTCTTACCCTAGCGCAATGATACCTGTTGCCAAAATCGGAATTCAGCGCACAGGTAAAACAAACAATCTGACCGTAGATGCTGCTCAAGAAAATCCAGCCCTCGAAGAAGTCCAAAAATGGGTCAGCTGTTAATAAGACTGATTGCGCAATGTGTTGCTGTCGCTAACTGATAGGAACCTAGGCATGTGGGCGAACATCACTTATTTATATTTAATCTCTCAGGGGATCTTCCTGCTGTATCTTCTCGGCCTGACGGCAGGATACTTGATGCTGGACATCATTGCGGGTTTGCATCTTCGGCGGTACATGGAGGAACGATCTCTTGAAAGTCTCCCGCATGGGTATACGGGCTTTGAGCCACAGATCAGCCTGCTCGTTCCGGCCTACAACGAAGAGGCGACCATTGCCTCTTCGATCCGGTCTCTGCTCCAGCTCAGTTATTCGGAGTACGAAATCATTGCCATCAATGACGGATCGAAGGATAAGACCCTGGAGGTGTTAACCAAGGAGTTTGCCTTGGTGCCCTTCCCTGAGGCGTATGACCGACAGCTTGCTACCCAGGCGATTCGCAACATTTATCATTCTACGACGTATTCCAACCTGCGGGTGATTGACAAAATTAATGGCGGGAAAGCCGACTCGCTCAACGCCGGTATCAACATTTCACGCTACCCCCTATTCTGCTGCATCGATGCCGACTCGCTCATCCAGCGCGACAGCCTGCGCCTGGTCGTCCAACCCTTTCTCGACGATCCCCTCACGATCGCGTGTGGTGGAACCGTGCGGATTGCCAATGGTTGTGAAGTCAAGAACGGTTTTCTCACGGCCGTCGGGTTGCCCACCAATGTCCTCGCGTTATTTCAAATCGTGGAATATTTTCGTGCGTTCCTGTTCGGACGATTGGGCTGGTCTCCTATGAACGCGCTGCTGATCATCTCAGGCGCTTTCGGCGTGTTTCATAAGGACACGGTGGTCACAATGGGCGGGTACCACCCCGACACGATCGGAGAGGATATGGAGCTGGTTGTCAGGCTCCATCGCCATCTACGGCTCCAGGGCAAGCCGTATCGGATCACATTTGTCCCTGATCCGGTCTGTTGGACTGAGGCTCCCGAAGACTTGCGCACGCTCAAGAATCAACGGATTCGCTGGCAGCGAGGGCTCTGTGAAAGTTTGACGAAAAACATGGACCTATTGTTCCATCCGAAAGGGGGAGTCGTGGGGTGGCTCGCCTTCCCCTTCATGGCACTCTTCGAGTGGCTCGGACCGGTGATCGAGGTAGTGGGATACGCTCTTGGGGTCGTGGGGTTGGTGATGGGATTCGTGTCGGTTGAGGTGTGGCTCTTATTTCTTCTGGTAGCGATTAGCCTCAGTATTCTGCTCTCGGTCAGTGCTATTCTCCTCGAAGAGATTTCATTCCATGTCTACCCCAAGCCACGACATGTCTTGTTGCTCGTCCTCGCCGCCATTGCCGAAAATTTCGGCTATCGGCAATTGAATACCGTTTGGAGATTCATTGGCCTAGTCAAATGGTTAAGAGGAGGGAAAGCCCAGTGGGGGGAGATGTCTCGAAAAGCGTCCTGGCAAACTCGCTAAGTCTGTGGGTTCGAG
>JANYEF010000030.1 GCA_025363325.1 Nitrospira sp.
TAATCCACCATCGGCAAACATTCCCATTGAATATACATTATTAATCATGACCGGAATAATAGGAATTGAAATGGGACTCGCGCTCATTCATTGGTTTCACTATAGGAAGATTCTCCTGAATTCGCTCGTCCTCTTTCTCCTGACGGCGACCGTCGTTCCGCCTCCGTCCTCAGCACTGGATTGGGTCCCGACAGATGAGGAGATCAAGAAGTATCGCCAGAGCTGGAATCCCCTATCACACGGTCCCGTTCTCCTCCAGGCTGTCGATATACAACCGAAGGGGCAGCTTTCAATCCGAGAATTCATTTTCTCGCAAATCGGAGAGAGTAGTTTCGGCAATCATCTCAGTGGTCCGACCGACAGCAAAAACGGACCGGTTCATCTCTACCAAGTGTCGCCCTCCATCAATACCACCTACGGACTGACCAATCACATCGAACTAGGTGCCGCCTTTTCGGTGAATTCGTTCTGGGCCACCCAAAACGGGCAAAGCACGAGTTCAACCGGCTTGGGCGACACCTCGCTCATCATGAAATACCGGCCAATCATTCAAGATCCTGAAAGCTGGCGGCCGTCCCTTACCCATTACACGCAGCTCGTGTTACCCACCAGCCGCTGGGCCGATGCAGAGAAGCCACCCGGCGGGTTCTCGCCGCTCGGACGACTTCCCAGTACGCGATTTGGCGAATATGGACTGACGCAGGGGATCATGACGCGAAAGATCCTCCAACCCATTCGCATCAGCGCAGCCCTGTTCTATACCTACGCCGCGCCCGGAGAGAACGGCGGAAGGAACACCTACACCGGCGACGTGGTCAACACGCGCTTGATCTTCGAGCACATCCTGAATGACCAGACCGGGTTCGGGTACAACATCGAAATCAGCACCTTGCACGGACTCACCTGGCGGGCAGATGGACACGAGGTCAACGCAGGACAAAAAAACGGCTTTACGATTATCGGCGTGGAGCCCGCCCTTCAATGGAACGTTTCTCAAAACTGGTTGATCGGCGTCGGCTGTCTGTTTACCGTCGCAGGCCAGAATGCCATCAATGCCATCTATCCAAATCTGTCCGTCTTCTGGTATTGGGACAGGAGCGGGAAGATTGTCATGCGATAACCCCTCACGCGAGAGCGAACAGGACCATCATCATGGGAAACACAGAACGATCAGATCGGCAGGACCATCAAGCAATCGAGCAGGCGATTCGACTTGCACTCAGAGGCATCCGCTTTGGATCTATTGAAATCATCGTTCACGATTCCAAAGTCGTGCAGATTGAGCGCAAGGAGAAGATACGTTTTGACGGAGAAAGTTCAACGGCCACGCGCTGAGGTCACGATGATAGGGCACACCTGTTGTCATTGCTAAAGGAGAACGACCGGCCGTCCAGATAACCGGAGGCCCGAGACTGACTATTTCAAATCGTCAAATCGAGAACTGACCGGACCACCGGAAGTTCCCATGTCACGAAGGGACGCGACATGAGAATTTCCGGTTTTGTTTTTTGTCACATTCGCAGTCGTCATGCTGTCCGCAGGCCTGCGAGGACCTCGGGCTGAAGTATCTCTACTTAAAAGGCCTGATTACCCAAGAGGAGTATGACGTGACGCTGGGACCAGGTCATCCCCATTAGTGGCAACAGGAAACAAATCTTCGGTTCGTGCCAAGGGGCAGGGAGAAAGTTTTTGGATTTACGTTTAGCAGGTTAGGCAACAAATTCATTGAAGGAGGTTTGATCATGCGATACATGATTTTTGCGGTTATCCTAGCTAGCGGGTTTTGGGTACCTGCGGCGGGACCGGCAATCGCGGCGGATCCGGCACTAAACCTGTTGCTAAAGAAGGGCGTGATTACGCAGCAGGAACATGACGAGGCGCTCAAGGAAGCTGGCCAGGCAGCGGAAGCGCCTCCAATCAAGTCGGAACCGGAGGTTCCTGCCGAGGCAGCCCCCCCCTGCCAAGAATGCCGATAGTGATACTACGGTGGATCTCGGCAAGGGAGTCAAATTCGGCTACGACCGGGGACTGTACACGCAGTTCAAAGACAAGTTTCAATTGAAGATCCGACTTCGCCTTCAATTCCGGTTCACCGACAGCAGCTTCAATAGCGCCTACGGCACCGTCGGAGACACCAAGAACTCTCCCAATGTTTCCAGCGCCGGGATTATTACGTCCAGAACGCGTCAGGAGGACGTGAGCGAGTTCGATGAGAGACGGGCTCGCCTGGTCTTGGAAGGATTCGCGTTCAATCCTGAGACCACATTTTTTGTCCAATTTCGCAACGATACCAACGGCACGACCACGCAGCCGACTACGACCCGTTCTACCACACAACTCTATGACGCCTACGTCGACCTCAAGCAGATTCCCTGGGCGAATCTGCGCGTCGGACAATACCGCACGCTCTTCGGACGGCAAGAGTACGTCTCCTCGGCCCTTCTCCAGTTCGTGGATCGGGGCTTTGTCGCCGAGGCCTTTGTCCCCAACGGCATTGATCGCCGTGATCAGGGAGTCACCATTCACAGCGATGACAAGAAATATCCCATCAATTACGCCTTCGGCGTGTTCAATGGGGTGGGGATCAACCTGACCAGGCTCGGCTTGAACACGCCGAGTAATGCAAATGAACTGATGTACGTCGGCCGGATCTCGGCGGATATCCTCGAAAAACCTGGATATCCGGAAGCGGACCTGGCCGATTCCCAGACCCCACAATTGGCGGTCGGCGTGAGCTATGGCTACAACGCCGGGCTCCAAACAAACACAACAGGTGTGGGAAGCAATACTCAGATCTCCACGTCAATTGCGTCATTAGGCAATGGGCGTTTGCTGAATCAGGGGGTAGTGAACCTGGGTACGGCGGGAGTCGATGTTATTTTCAAGTACAAGGGCCTGTCACTCCAGTCTGAGGGTTTCGTCCGGAACGTGGACACCAGGGACCATTCCAAGCAAATCGGAAATGCGACAGGCTTTTACGTGCAAGGCGGATACTTCGTTGTGCCAAAGACCATTGAAGTCGTCGGACGCTATAACTACATGGACCCGGACACGCTACGTGCTCAGGACATCCTTACCTCAGTGGTGGGCGGCCTCAACTGGTACCTGATTGGGCACGAGCACAAATTGCAGTTCGACTATGGCGTGGTCACCGCGCATCTCAGCGCGGTGGATACAGGCAGTAGGGCCACGACGCTGATCGAGAACCGAGCGCGGCTGCAGTACACGATTGTTTTTTGAGTACAAGGCGGTTACGGGTGACGTTCCAAAGGATCGCTATTGCCCAATAACCAAAGGTACTGACACTGAAAAGACCCATCTTGAAACAACTTGTTCGCTCACTACTCGGTCTGATTTTGGGTGTAGGTCTGGCCCAGCCAGCGATGGCGGCGCAGGAGGATACCACGTTGAACGTGCCGTATGACCCGACACACGAGCTGTATCAGGACTTCAACCACGAGCACACCAATCGTATCCCTGAAGGAAAGGATCCTTAAACAACAATGAGAGTCTTTACAAAAACACTCCCGTTTTTCATTCTCGGAACCTGGACACTGCTCTCCACCGTCCCTGTCGCCATGGCAGAGGATACGATCCGTGTGGGGCACTTTCCGAATATCACGCATGTCCAAGGCCTGGTGGCCCAGCATCTCTCTCGTACGGGCCAGGGCTGGTTTGAACAACGTCTGGGAACCGACGTCAAAATCGAGTGGTACATCTATAACGCGGGGCCGAGCGCCATGGAAGCGATCCTGGCGGATTCCATTGACCTGACCTACGTGGGTCCCAGCCCAACATTGAATGCCTATGCAAAATCCAACGGCGAGGAAGTCCGGATCATTGCCGGCGCAGCCGCAGGCGGCGCAGCTTTGGTTGTCCAACCGGACTCAGGATTGCAGCAACCTGCCGATTTCCGCGGAAAAGCCATCGCTACCCCGCAGCTCGGCAATACGCAAGATATTGCCTGCCGTGCATGGCTGGCCAATGGGGGACTGAAAATCACGCAGACAGGCGGAGATGCCTTTCTCGTCCCCACCCCCAACCCGGATCAGCTCACCCTGTTTCAGCAGAAAAAGCTCGATGCGGTATGGACCGTCGAGCCGTGGGTCTCACGCCTGGAACGCGAAGCCGGAGGCAAGGTGCTCGTCGAACAGTCGCACGAGAGCATCACCGTCCTGGTGTCGAGCGTGAAGTTTGTCAAGACCAAGCGGGAACTAGCCAGGAAATTTCAGCAAGCCCACCGTGAACTCACCGAGTGGATTCTCGCGCATCCCGATGAGGCCAAGCAGATGGTGCGGCAGGAATTGGCCGCCGAGACACGAGCCCAGGTGTCGGCAGATCTGATTGCCCAAGCATGGAAACGCATCGTGCTGACCACAGACGTCTCCCCGGATGAGTATCAGTATTTCATCTCTAATGCCCAGCAGGCAGGATTCCTGCGCAAAGCACCCGACTTGTCACGGCTCATCGAAAGGCTGAACTGAGATGGCCGTGGCTGAAGTCAATCCGGCTAAGACCGTTCCCTCTAAGCTCGTGCTCGAACATGTCTCGAAATGGTTTCAGACCAGTACGCTGACGGTCCATGCGCTTGACGATGTCACCCTCCGCATCGCTGAAGGAGAGTTCGTCTGTCTCGTCGGCCCCAGCGGCTGCGGTAAATCGACGTTGCTCAATATCATTGCCGGATTGGAGCGACCCGATCGCGGCCTGGTCCAGGCCGATGGAAAAACCATCGTTGGACCAGGGCCACACCGCCTCGTCATGTTTCAGGAAGCGTCGCTGTTTCCTTGGCTGACGGTCCTCGGAAACGTCCTCTTCGGCCTCAAACTCATCAACGGCGTGAGTGCGGCGGAACGCCGTGAGAGGGCCGAGTATTTTCTTGAACTCGTCGGCCTCAAGAAGTTCATGCATTCCAATGTTCATGAATTGTCCGGCGGCATGAAACAACGTGTGGCCTTGGCTCGTGCCCTGGCGCCAAACCCCAGCGTCCTCCTGATGGATGAACCCTTCGGCGCGCTCGACGCCCTGACACGCGAACAACTGTACGGGGACATCCAACGAATCTGGAGCCAGCATCGTAAGACCATCGTCTTCGTCACTCACAACGTACGTGAAGCCGTCTGCTTGGGTGACCGCGTCATTTTGTTCTCCCCAAACCCTGGACGTATTCGCGAGGAATTCGCCATTCCTTTGCCTCGGCCACGCGACATCAACAGTGTGGACCTGGCTCGCTACTCGACCGAAATCACCCGTGTCCTGAAAGGCTATGTGCAGACCGAGGTGGCGGGATGATCGCACGGTGGCTGGCCGCAGCACTGTTCTTTGTACTCCTCGTTGCCGCGTGGTATCTCGCCGTCAAAGCACACATCTGGTCTCCTATCCTGCTCCCATCGCCCATCAGTGTGGCCGACTATGTGAAGTCCGCGGTGGAAGACGGCACTCTCTGGGAAGCCACGCAGGTCACAGTTCGAAGGCTGCTCATCGGCTATGGATTGGGAATCCTCGTCGGGCTTCCACTGGGGCTGCTCACCGCATCATCCCGGTGGTGCCAGGACACGATCGGCGTCCTCGCATTAGGACTGCAAACTCTCCCCAGCGTCTGTTGGGTACCGCTGGCTCTGCTCTGGTTCGGTCAAACAGAAGCCGCCCTCCTGTTCGTCGTCGTGATGGGAACCCTCTGGTCGCTGATCATTGCGACCGACCACGGGGTGCGGACCATTCCACCCATTTATACGCGCGCAGCCCGCAGCATGGGTTCGACCGGATTGCACACATGGACCCATGTCGTCTTGCCGGCGGCGCTTCCATTTCTTTTGAGCGGCATGAAACAGGGTTGGGCCTTTGCCTGGCGATCTCTGATGGCAGCGGAAATCTATGTGACGATTCTCACCGGATTCGGGCTCGGACATTTGCTACACTATGGCCGCGAGCTGAATGCGATGGATCAAGTCATCGGCGTGATGTTCATCATCGTCGTGATCGGTCTGGCCGTAGACAAAACGCTGTTTGCTCCGATAGAACAGTTTCTCCATCGCCGCTGGGGAACCGCGCGCCAGTAGATGTTCCAACAAAGGGGGATTGTCATGACGACTCAACACAGTACGTCCACACCGTTCGTTGCTTCAACAGTGGTGGCCATGGCACTGATGTTCGTGCCCGCTGCTATGGCGGGGCAGTTCGGCACGCCAAAAGAAAACGAGGGAACCAGGGTTTTTCAAGCCACTGAACATCCATACTATAGTGGGCAATTCCACCTTTCCGGGCAGAAAACCACTCTTATCGGAAGCGTGAACGATCGCGCACCGTGGGACCACCTCGACTATGCCGGCAAACACCTGATATCAGCGCAGGGCTCCATCGACATCGAGGTGAACGAACTCACGAACAGTGGCCAGGTCATCGCTGAATTTGTCGAGGGCGCCGATCGCTATCGGATCGTCTTTGACCGGTTTGCCGCGAAAGCTCCGTACCAGGATGGAGGCATCGCGACAAGGATCTATGAACATGGTGACTCCGGAAACGGCGATCCGCTGTATCCAAAAACGTGGCTCTATCTTGGTGGGTGGGGCACTGCCACCATGCATAAGAACGATCAGGTGCTCTATAAGGACTATGATGCCCATTTCATGGTCATGGAACGGTCCCGCGATCCAAAAACCCATGAGGTCCGCTATCCGGTCAAGCGAATGCTGCCTGGAGGTGAAACCGATCCAGCCGGAATGGAGATCGATCTCTGGGTCCGGTCGAAAGAGCAAAATACCAACAACTTTCCACCCTTTGAAACCTTCGTCCATCTTTGTTGGGACGAAGTGACCTGGAAGTAACTCCTATGAATCCGTCGGCGCTGATTGTCGTGAGTTTCATAGCCTCCCTTCAGATAGCCCTCGGAGCGGTGGTCGCCCAGGCAGAGACCACCTCTCCTGCGCTTGCGTGGAACTTTGATCGTGAGCAGCCAGGCACCCTTCCCGGCGAATTCTCAATCGGAACTATGTTTGATGGACGGCCCGCGGGCGATTGGCAAATCCTCGCGACTGATCGAGCCAAGAGTCCGCCGCATGTATTCGCCCAAGTAATGGCCAAGGGAGCCGAACATGCCTACAAGATAACGCTGGTCAAGGAAATCCTCGCCTCTGACCTGAATCTTCAAGTCTCGTTCTTGCCGATCCAGGGACGGGCAGACATGGGTGGTGGCCTGATTTGGCGGGCGGCCGACGATCGCAATTACTATCTGGCAAGGGCCAACCCGTTGGAACAAAATATTCGAGTGTATCGGGTCGAGAAAGGCGTTCGACACCTGTTACAAAACTTCGACCAGACGATTGACGTGAGGCACTGGCACACACTGCGGGTCACCCATCAAGGCTGTCGCGTGAACGTCTTCTATGACGACAAGCAGGTCTTCGATCTCTGCGACAAGACATTCCACGACGGGATGATTGGACTATGGACCAAGTCGGATGCGGTCACATACTTCGACGATCTCCAGTTGCAGCATGTGAAATGATCGCACACGAGACAACGGGCGAGGGTTGATCTGGTTCATTTGGTCTATCTGGTCTGTCTGGTTCAACCAAACAAACTAGACAGACCAGATAAACAAGAGAGACCAGTCGGGGTGAGGCGTGGGGTCGTTGCTTGACTTTGCACCGTAGGCAAAAGAGATGGGGTCATTGTGAACGACCAACCGTCATGAGTAATGCGGGCTGAAGACATGCCTCACGGCTGACACCCCTCAGTGCGCTGTGCTAGGCTGCGCCATGCCTGCTAGTTGGCTCAGTCGCCTTTCCATCGGCAAGAAACTTGCGCTCTCGTTCAGCCTGATCCTCATCCTGCTCATCGGGAGTCTCGGCGCATCGTTCTTCTATCTCTCCCGTGTAAACAGCTACGTCGAACGCCATCAGCGGATCACCATTCCCGGCGTCATCACGGCGTCGGAGATGCTCCGCAACCTCTCCGACATGCAGACCCACATGCACCACCTCATCGAACATCAAGACACTGCAGAGCAGACCATCAGCATGAAGGCCATCGCGGAAATCGAGCACCGAACGCTCACGGCACTGGACACCTATCAAGCCACACATGCCGCCCGCACGCATCCCGTCTTGTACGGCATGTTGCAACAGCACGGACGGGGCGACCTGGCCGATCAGGAAAACCAAACGATCGTCGCCATCGCCGATGGAATGAGTGCCTTACGCGCTCAGCGGGAAGAACTCGAGGCTGCGACTCGCCGGCGCGCGAAGAATCTGTCGAATGCAGAACCGGCGTACGAACAGACCGCAACCAAGACCGCAGATGCGATCGCCTCCCTCATCGTGCTTCATCGCAAGATCGATGTGGAAATGAAGCTCGAGGGAGATCGCCTTGTCGAGCAGGCACGGCTCATCGTCATCGGCGTCGTCACTCTGCTCGGACTTCTAATCGTGTCGATCTACCTCATGATGAAGCGGCTCGTGGCCACACCACTTCAACGGCTGGCAGCTACGGCAGATCGCGTCGCTCACCATGACCTCACGGCCCAGTTTGAACCCTGGCCCACACGAGATGAGGTCGGCATCCTGGCGAATTCCCTGACGGCCATGCTTGCAAATCTCCGCGAACGAGGCACCGCCCTCATCCGCAAGACCAAAGAACTCGAAGCCTTCACCTATTCGATTGCCCACGATTTGAAAGGGCCGTTGCGGGAAATTGAAGGCTTCTCCTCGCTGCTGGAGAAACAATTCGTGGAC
>JANYEF010000140.1 GCA_025363325.1 Nitrospira sp.
CGAACGATCCCCAGATTTGGCGTCAGCGTGGTGAAGGGATAATCGGCGATTTTCGGTCGTGCAGCTGAGATCGCGGCGATGAGCGTCGATTTTCCGGCATTGGGAAGGCCTACGAGCCCGACGTCGGCCAACAGTTTCAGCTCGAGTCTGAGCGACCGTTCTTCGCCTTCTGTGCCGGTTTCAAATTCCGTGGGTGTGCGGTTGGTCGACGTGGCGAAATGGTTATTCCCTCGTCCGCCCCGCCCCCCATGAGCTGCCACAAACCGTTGTCCGGCGGTAACCAGGTCGGCCAGTACCTCGCCGGTCTGATTATCGAAGATAACGGTGCCGACAGGAAGGGCCACCACTACATCTTCGCCGGTTCTTCCGGAGCAATTGGCGGCGCCACCCTGGCGACCAACTTCTGCTTCATAGTGTTTTTGGTACCGGAGGTCGAGGAGCGTGGTCATGCGAGGCGACGCTTCAAATACGCCGTTGCCGCCGTGGCCACCGTCGCCACCGTCCGGCCCGCCGCGCGGCACGAATTTTTCGCGTCGAAAACTGCATGAGCCGTCGCCGCCGCGGCCGGCTGTGATATGGATGCGGACTTCATCGACAAACATCGGTGCACCGTTTCAGTGTGATGACTGTATGGGTATGACCTGCGAGGAACATCCCGTTGCACCTACAGTCATGCCGGGAGTCCTCGCGGTAATGAGGCTGTGACGAGAAAAGAGGAAAAGAATATACTATGAAATCGCAGGCTCGGAGTAGACGCTGATCTTCTGCCGCCCGCGACCGCGCTCGAACTTCACAATCCCTGTGATGAGGGCGAAGAGGGTGTGGTCTTTACCGAGGCCCACGTTGAAACCAGGAAAGAACTTCGTCCCCCGCTGACGGATCAGGATTGATCCGGCCTTCACGGTCTCTCCACCGTAGGCCTTGACCCCAAGATATTGGGGATTGCTATCGCGCCCGTTTCTAGTTGATCCGCCGCCTTTATTTGTTGCCATGACTGATCCCCGTTAGGCTGTTTCGATACCGGTAATGCGCAATTTGGTGAAGCCCTGGCGATGGCCATTGGTCCGCCGATAATTCTTGCGCCGTTGTTTCTTAAAGATGGTGATGGAGCGGGTTCGATCCTGGGCGATGATCTCGCCTTTGACGCTGGCCCCTTTGACCAACGGTTGTCCGACCAACATACCATGTTCGCCATGAACCAACCGAACTTGGCCGATTTCGATTGTCCCCCCCACCTCGCCGGGAAGGGATTCTACCTGGACTAATGATCCAGTTTCGACTCGATACTGCTTGCCGCCAGTCTCAATGATTGCGTACATAAGCCCCTGCCTCCGTTACAGAAGTCAATTGTGTAACATAGGGATTTGAAACCTGTCAAGGTAATGGCTCGCCCCTTTCTGAGATTTCACCCCCCGACGGGTCGCCGGTACACCCTTCCCCCTCCTTCGGGCTAACCTATTCGGGGGCTATCCTGCTCTGGTTCTTGGGCGTATGCTATTTCTCTATCGCAGAGCCGTTACACGGATTGGAGATTATAATGGCCGTCGCACCGAAGCCTCGTCGATCCAAGCCAAAAAGCACTCGATTTGTGCTCCGTCCCTATCGTCGCATACCGACTTGGCTGGATCTCTATTATCTCAGTGGGGAATCTGTCGGGAAGGGTGTCGTGACCAATTTGTCTCAATCGGGGATGCGGGTCCAAGGTGACCATGCGGTTGAACCAGGCCTCGATTTGGCGCTGCGCCTCACGTTTGCGGACGATGGCCCGACGATAGAGATTAAACGAGCGACGGTCCGGTGGGTTGATAGGTATGATTTTGGGCTGGATCTTGTCCTCCTCAGTCCGTTAGCCGCGAAGCACATCGCTGATGTATTGAGCCGACAGATTCGTGCCCCTCAGTTACCCGCCTGAAAGACTGCTTCCTAGCCAGGATTATTCATGGGGGGTCCTGCTGCAATCGCGGATTCGCGCGCCTCTCTCGCTGGGTGACTCCACGACTTGGTGACGAACCGTCATGAATAATGCGGGCTAGTTCATTCTTGCCTGTGGGCCATGCACGCCCGTTTGCTTGACGCTTCTTCCAACCCGCTGCTATATTCCAATTTCGGGGCTCGATAGTTCACGTACCTGTCTTCGTTGCCTATGCGGGAGTCTCAAGGAAAAATTTGGATGGACGGGTCGTTCGTCAATTGGGCGGACGCGCAGGTCCACGTGATGACCCATTCGCTCCATTATGGGCTGGCTGTGTTCGAGGGGATTCGTTGTTACCAGGGGAAGTCCGGTTCCGCGATTTTCCGGTTGCAGGAACATGTCGATCGGCTGTTCGATTCCGCCCATATCGGCATGATGCAGATGCCCTTCGACAAGAAGCAGGTCGCAGAGGCCATCGTGGAAACCGTCAGAGTGAATAAGTTAGAGGCCTGCTATATCCGTCCGCTCCTCTATATCGGGCACGGAGCGATGGGGGTCTACCCCGGGGATAATCCAATCAAGCTGGCCATTGCGGCCTGGACATGGGGCGCATATCTCGGGGACGATGCTCTGGCGAATGGGATGCGGGCGCGCGTGTCGTCGTTTACTCGTCATCACGTCAACGTATCAATGACCAGAGGGAAGATCTCCGGCTACTACGTGAACTCGATTCTCGCGAAGCGGGAAGCGAAAGCGGATGGGTACGATGAAGCTATTTTGCTCGATACCGA
>JANYEF010000134.1 GCA_025363325.1 Nitrospira sp.
GTCTTGTCCAAGTCGGCTTCTGCCGACTGAAGGGAAACCTCCGCCTGATGAATCCCACCTTGGTTCCGGTTGAACAGGGGCAAGGGAATGCCGGCGTTGAGCGCGACTTGTCCTGGATTATCAGGCCCCTGCGCTCCCTGAATTGCGTACCCGGCCCCGATCGTCACATCGGGAACCCGGTAGGCCTTCGCCAGCTTCAGATCGGATGCCCGCTGGGAAAAGGTATGGCGTTTGGCGCGGATGTCCGGACGCATATCCAGAGCGGCCACGCGCAATGTTTCGATATCGGGATCGATCCGGCGGAAACCCAACTCCGTGGTCAATTCCAGCACCGTCTTGGGGGATAACCGCAGCAACTGACGAAGATCGCCTCTCGCCGATTCTGCCTCCTGCAGCGCTCGGATCACCTGGGAGTGAAAGTCTACCATCTGCAAGCGAATCCGAATGAGATCGACTTCCGCGATGTACCCTTTTTTGAATCGGATGGTATTGACTTCGAGGATACGGGAAAAACGGTCGCGATTCTCTTCTGCCAATACCAGCCTGCGCTGAGCCAGCTGAATCCGGTAATAGGTATCCTTCACGGTAAACCCGAGCTGCCGCACGGCATCTTCGAAGGCCGCTTCTGCCGATTGCGTGCCGAACCCCGCACTTTCGATTCGATAGCCCCGTTTCCCGGCCAATTCGAACAACTGCTGGATTTGACCAGACAGCGATGCACTGTTCGATAAAGTCCGCCCTTGTGTAAACGAGCTAACCGCTCCAATCGAAGCCACGGGATTGGGAAAGAGCGCTGCGGTAATCTGCTGTCCCTTACTATACTCAATCCCGTACTTGGCAATGAGTACATCAAGGCTTTGACTGATGAACAGTCCAAGCGCGTCGTTCAGGCTGAGACGAAGCGACTTCGATGCCACGGTTGCCTGTTCAAGAGCCGGAGATGGCGAGGCCGCGCTGGAAGGATAGGCAGAAACGCTCAGCACGCTGAGCACTATGAAGGTGCAGATGGAAGGCACTCGTCGATCTTCAAACAAGGAACGTTCCCCGTGTGAACCACCGCATGGGGGGTGAGTCCAGTTGACCGCATCAACCTCTCAAGCGAATCTGCATTATACAGTGTGCGGGGGACGAAGCAAGAAACCTCTTGAGAAATACGCACTCAGCGGGCCTCGGAACGTAGACCCTCTGCGCAAAGAGGGAACACAAACCGGCTTCAACACGCATCCTTTTGATCTTTCCATCTCTCATAGCGAACGCTCGGTTTAGACCGCCTGTAACCTTTTCACAGCTCAGAGCGACTAGGGGACAGAAGGAAAGACCTGGTGAGGCATGACACGTCTCTCATTGTTGGAACTGAGCAGCGCAGGCAGAGATCACGCGAGTACTTCGATGGAACCGAAAAGCGCCTGGCATGGCTCTATTTCGGTCGACAGAGTTGAGGAATTCAGTGAGGCACAGGACGTAGTGTTGGTTATCTGGCCCAAGGAGTCCGGCAATCCCATCGGAGGAACAATCAAGGGCATAGTTGGTATGAGTGTGATTGATGTGAGTACAGCCATGATGTCTTCTACGAATTCTTGGCATCGCCGACAGCCACTCGATCACACGCATAATGGGCGTGCAGGCCACGATGCGCGGTTGAGTCCTGATCCGTCTTCAGCCATCCGGTGCGATACGACCCTAACTGGGAACGGGACCTGTATGACTTCGTACAGGTCATCCCAATACCCGACTTTGTTATAAGGTGTTAGGATGATACACGGAAGGTCATGTCTGCGCACAGGCTGAGATTTACAGAGCGGGGGTAACACATGAACAGGCCTATCACATCTGGACTGACTCAGCTACTCGTGCTCCTGCTGTCTTGGTCTCTCGTGTTCGCCCAGGACGCGATGCCGCCGGAGCAAGAGACACCGCCGGAAGACGCGGCTGCGCCACAAGACGGCCAGATGCCGCCGAAAAATGTGCCGAGACAAGCTCGTCCTGCGTTTACGCAGCCAGAACTCGACCAGATGTTGGCGCCGATTGCACTTTATCCCGACTCGCTCCTGTCGCAGATCTTGATGGCCTCGACGTACCCGCTCGAGGTGATCGAGGCCGCGCGTTGGTCCAAAGCCAATCCCAATCTGAAGGGCGAGCAGGCGGTGCAGGCAGTGGCACAGACTACGTGGGACCCCAGCGTCAAATCGCTCGTCGCCTTTCCACAGATCCTCACGATTATGGACGAGAAGCTGCCTTGGATGGAGCGGCTTGGTGACGCATTCTTATCCCAGCAGCAACAGCTAATGGACACCGTCCAGAGTTTGCGGCAAAAGGCGTCTGCGTCCGGCCATCTCAATTCGAACGAGCAAATCCGCGTAGACCAAGAGGGACAGTCCATCGTCATTGAACCGGCGAATCCTCAAGTGGTCTATGTCCCCTACTATGACCCGACGGTGATGTATGGGCCCTGGTGGTGGTCGGCCTACCCGCCGGTCTATTGGGGGCCCTGGCCTGGCTATTTCTACGGTCCTGGATTCGGGGTGGGGTTCGCGTGGGGCCTTGGGATCGGGATCGGTGCGGGTTTTTTCTTCGGCGGATTCAACTGGCCGTACCACCATGCCACCTTCGCTGGAGGAGGCCTGTGGGCACACAATCCATTCCATCGCCGCGGGGTGCCCTACCGGGATATGGCATTAGGTCGACAGTTTGGTCGTACGAGTGCGTCGTCACTAGCGCGCAGTGAGTTCCGCGGTCACGAACCCTCTTCGTTTGGAAACCGCAGCGGCTTCGGCAACCGGTCGGAGGTGCGGGGTAGCTCACCCGGTCGCTTCAGCGAGCCGGGTGGTAGCCGTTCCCCGACGACGCGCAGCACCCCAAGCGGTTCGACTGCGTCAAGCGGATTGAATCCTCGTACGGCGCCGCCACCGCATGCCTTCGAAGGCATCGGCCAAGGAGGGGCTGTACGGAACTTTAGTGCGCGGGGACAGGCGAGTTCGCGCGGTTTTGGGTCCTCGCAAGGGTTCGGGTCACCGTCTTCCGGTGGTTTTCGTGGCGGAGGTGGTGCCGGTGGCTTTCATGGCGGGGGCGGGGGTGGAGGTGGGGGTCATCATCGCTAACCACGGGAGCGAGTGATCCCACACCGTAACCGACATTCAATGGCGTCAGGGAGAAGATGATGGACAAACCCACGGCAGGAAGTTGGCGCATGGATACCTGGCTGGCGGTCTGGCCCAGGACAATCGTGGCATTCGTGCTCCTCACGCTAGCGCCAGTGGCTCTCGCAGCGTGTGCTACGGAAAAGAGCTTTGTATCGCCCGAGGCAGGGAGCGCGGCACTTTTTGGAGCGGTCAAGGTGAACGATCAACCCATGTTACGGGCAATCCTCGGTCCTCACGGCAGCACCCTGATCAGTTCGGGCGATATGGTCGCCGATCAACACAACCGTGAGACGTTTATCAAGGCCTACGGCGTCGCCAACAAGGTCGTGCTTGAAGGGGATTCGCAGGCTGTGTTGGTGATCGGTCAGGATGAGTGGCCGATGCCCATTCCACTCGTGAAATCGGCTGCCGGGTGGCGCTTCGATACGACCCAAGGAGAACAGGAAATCCTCAACCGACGCATCGGCCGCAACGAACTGGCCGCGATCCAGGTGTGCCTCAGTATCGTGGACGCGGCGCACGAGTATGCGGCGCTTGATCTGGACGGCGACGGTATCCCGGAATATGCGCCACAATTCGTGAGTTCGCCGGGGACGCGTGATGGGCTCTACTGGCCAACGAAGGCGGACGAGCCGCCGAGTCCATTGGGCCCGCTGCTCGCCGCGGCAGCGAGCGAAGGCTATACCGACTCCGTCTCCAAGCCGCTGGCGCCCTATCATGGGTACTTCTACAAGATCCTCACGAAGCAAGGGAAAGACGCTTCGGGTGGGGCCTACGGCTATGTGATCAAGAGCCACATGATCGGCGGGTTTGCGGTGGTCGCCTATCCGGCACGCCATGGCGTCTCAGGCATTATGAGTTTTCTCGTCAATCAGGACGGAATGGTCTACGAACAAAATCTGGGTAAGAGCACCACTGCGATTGCCTCCAAGATGACCACCTTCAATCCCGACGCGAGCTGGAGAGAGGTGCCCCTTCTCGCCAACGCTCGTTCACAGTAACCTCAAGACTCTTTCGGATTGATCGAGGAGCCTCGCCCTTCTGAAGCACGAGCGACGACGGAGCACGGTGGGCGGGTCTGACGTCTCCGATTCACTTGATGATTCGCTGGAACACACGACGGATAACAAGGAGATATTTATGATGCGTTGCAGACTTCCCAGAGGGTGCCTTCGTTCCTGGTTGGTCGCCTGCCTGGTGCTGACCGTTTGGGTGGGAACTCCCCGATTTCTCGCGGCTGCCTTGGTCACGCCGGAAGAAGTCAACAGCGTGCGGGTCTACAAGAAGCTGGCGAACGCCACGGTGCTGATCGCCTCAGCCTATGTCAGCGCCCATCACATCGCGCAGGCATCGGGGAAAGGACTCGGGTCCGGTGTGCTGATCGATGAGCAGGGCTCGATCGTGACCAATGCCCATGTCGTGGAAGGGGCAGCCAACATCACGGTGACGTTGCATGATGGGACTCGTCTCCCGGCAGAGCTGATCGGAAGCGATCCGCAATCGGATGTCGCGCTGCTCCATGTGACGCTCCCGCAGGGGCAGCATGTCCCTGCCCAACTGGGCGATTCCGACAAATTGGAAATCGGTCAGAAAGTCCTGGCGATTGGACACCCCTTCGGGTTGGGCTATGCGTTTTCGACGGGCATCGTGAGCGGATTCGGCCAACTGCTGGAGATCAAACAGGAAGTGTTCCAAGAGCGAGTCATTCAGACTACGACCCCGATCAATCCCGGCAATAGCGGCGGGCCGCTGGTCGATTCCGAGGATCGCGTGGTCGGGATCAACTCGGCAATCTTGATGGGAGCGCAGAACATCGGGTTCGCCATTCCAATCAATACCGTCAAATCCATCATGGCTGAACTGCGAGCGAACGGGCGAGTGATCAGGCCCTGGCTGGGCATCAAAGGAAAATTTGTGACCGACGAAGTGCGGAATCTCATCGCGCTTCCCCTTGTGAGCGTGTTGCTCATCATCGATGTGGAAGATGGAAGCCCGGCCCAGACGATTGGACTCCGTGCCGGCGACCTGGATCTGACCATCGAGGGCGAGCCGTGGATCTTGGGGGGCGATATCCTCGTCGCGGTCAATGGGCAGGACGTGAAGACCAGCGAGCAATATGCCAAGGTGCTCCGGCAACTGAAGGCCAAGCAGTCGATTGAGCTTACATTGTTTCGAGACGGCATAAGGCGCACCCTCACTGTCACGCTGGGAGAACGTCCGGCACCGCACAGTCCCTCACAACATCCCAACATCGAGGTGCCTCCCGTGGTTCCACAGGGGTTGGATTTTGCGCCATTCTGACACGGCCTTGGGAACGCGAGAGAGGAGCGCGGTCGCGATACATCCAAAGAAGGAGGCCCGCGGGGGATTCCGCCTCCCCTTACGCTTGGCAATCATCTGATTTGCGAAACACCGTTGGGGCGACGGTCCGTTCGAGCCGGTTGACTGTTGCGGCAACTCCCTGGCTAGGTGGATGAGCCACACGTAGCGCGACATGGATAGGTGCTTCATCTTCGAATTCTCTCAGGCCCTCACATAAGACCTGGAGCCTTTTAAGGGAAGTCGGTCACAGTACGTAACGCGTCATTGGAGCAGGGGCAATTCCTGGTCAACAGGCAGAGGGAAATCATGAGCGCATTGGGAATCAGTTCGATCGCGTTTGTGTGTATCTTCGGCAACGCGATGCTCGGCTTTTATCTTCGCACCGTGCTGCCCGACCATCACCTGAGCGATGATTCAATGCGTGTCGTTACGCTGAGCACTGCCCTGATCGCGACATTGGCTGCGGTGGTGCTGGGCCTGCTGATCTCCTCTGCAAGGACCGCCTTCGACAGTATCAACGACGAGATCACGCAGACCGCCTCCAAGGTCATACTCCTCGACCGCTCCCTAGCCAATTACGGGCCGGAGACGAAAGAAACCCGCGATCTGCTCCACCGTGCTTTTGCCTCCGCGATTGAGATGATCTTTGCCGAGAAAGATTCCCGGCTGGCGAAGCTGGCTGCCCGTGAGAGGCTCGCCGGGATGGAGCAATTTCAGGCTAAGCTCCGGGAACTCGCGCCACGAAATGACGCTCAGCGCTCGCTCCAGTTACGCGCCTTGGAACTCAGCAACGAACTGGTACAGATGCGCTGGCTGGTGATCGCGCATGAGAGTGACGCGATCCTGCCGCCATTCCTGGCGGTGCTGGTTCTGTGGCTCGCCATCATATTCGTCGGGTTCGGTTTGCACACCGCCAACAACGCAATCGTCTTAACGACCCTGTTCGTCTGCGCGCTGTCGGTCTCCGGCGCGATCTTTCTGATCGAAGAGTTGGACCGCCCACTCGAAGGGTTGATGCAGGTCTCCAGTACTCCGCTGCGCAACGCGCTCAGCCAGCTAGGGCAGTAGATGCTGACTCATCGATTGGTTCCATCATCCGGAGATAGGTGTGAGGAGCCTTGATTTACCGGACGTAACATCCAGACTTTATCACTGCGTCAGACCTCTGGATCGGCACGATACAAGCTGCGCCACAAGGCGGCGTCTCGTCAACTCGTGGTGGGTTTCAAATAGGAGGCACATGACCATAATATATTTGAGTCGCACCCTCTGCTTTTTGACGCTGTGCCTGGCCGTCGGGTGCAGCCCAGTGCCGAGACAATATCTGCGCGAGGCGGTCCCGAACATCACGCTGTCGATGCTGGCTGCGGCGCCCCAGGTCTATCAAGGCAAGCTGATCGTGATGGGCGCCGTCATCGTGAAGGAAGAAACGCGGGATGGAGCGCTCTGGTTGCACGTGAAAAATCGCCCGCTCGATGAGAATTATCGGCCGCAGCTTCCACCCAGTGCAGATGATCCCGAAAGCGGGTGGTATTGGGTCGTCGTCGGGAATCATCAGACCTTT
>JANYEF010000204.1 GCA_025363325.1 Nitrospira sp.
GGATCACGAATTCAGGTGCGCGTGCTCGGCAGGGGAAGCAGAAGGAATTGGTCGATGACTACATGAAGAAAATTGCCTCGGCCACACAGACCGTGGCAGAAAAGGGTGGATTCTCGATCGTTGTCGATAAAGGCAGCGAACAAACGGTCAAAATTGTGATCTACAATAAGGACACCATCGATTTAACCGACCAGGTGATCAAGGCATTCGATCAAGCCAACAGCAAGTAACCCTGCCGAGCACGCGCACCTGAATTCGTGATCCAACGTGGATGGGACCTTGGCCTCGCTGAGGTCCCATCAACACTCCATCGGATAGCCCGCATCCCGCCAGGCTTTGATTCCCCCATCCATCGACACCACATTCGTATAGCCCATTTGCCTAAGCGCATCCGCGACTAAGACCGACCGGTAGCCGCCTCCGCAGTACAGCAGAATAGCCTCCTCTTTATTGGGAATACGCGTTTCCACATCGCGCTCGACAATCCCTTTTCCAAGATGATGGGCGCCTTTCGCGTGGTCCTTCGCAAATTCGTAGTCCTCGCGCACATCGAGAAAATGCAGCACCTCGCCCCGATCGAGCCTGGCCTTAGCCTGCGCCACAGTACATTCCTTGACCCGTGCTCGTGCCGCATCCACCAGCTTGAGAAAACCAGGATTATGTTTCATCCTCGCTCCCTTCCCTGATCCTGCTTCAAAATAAGGCCGTTTGTTCGACTCCCGGCCTGCGAAATGTGCAGGTAGCCGTCTCGTCACGCAATGCCGACAATCCTGCCTTTCGTCTGGAGACCTCGAACAACTGTTCGATCATCGCCCAATAGGGGCCTACGCCACGGTGACGTTCGAAGAAGGCCCCCTTGCTGATGGCCCCACCACGCATATCCCGAATTCGATTCGTGATCTTGGTGATTCGATCTGGAAACGCCGCCGCCATTCGCTCCATGAACACCGGCTCCACAGTGCCAGACAGACGCAACAGCGTCGCCATCGCCTCCACCGCCCCGGCTTGTTTCGCTCGGGCCAACAGATCAGGCACATCCTCATCGTTGAGACCAGGAATGATGGGAGACAGCGAGATGCCGGTGGGAATTCCGGCATGCGCCAAGGTCGCCATCGCCTCAAAGCGTTTCCGGATGGAGGGTGCATGGGGTTCGACCTTGCGCGCCACCTCATCGTCTGAAAACGGTATGCTGAAATACACACGAACCGACGCCTCCTGATGCAACCGACGCAGCACGTCCAGATCGCGCAGCACCAATACCCCTTTCGTGATGATCCCGACCGGATTCCGATACTCGGCACAGACTTCCAGACAGGCCCGCGTCAACTCCAACGAGGCTTCCAGCGGCTGGTAACAATCGGTGTTCCCGGAGAACAGGATTAATTCACCCTTCCACGAAGGTTTCTCGAACGTCCGGCGGAGCAACGTCGCGGCCTCCCGCTTCACGATGATCTTGGACTCGAAGTCAGTCCCGGCGCCGAATCCCCAGTATTCATGAGTGGGTCTGGCGTAGCAATAGGCGCAGGCGTGGAAGCAGCCGCGATACGGGTTCAGGCTCCATCGAAACGGCAAATCGGGACTCTCGTTCCGACTGAGAATGTTGCGGGTCGCATCTTCAAACATCTGCAGCTGCACATGGGGAGCAGGCTCCAAGAGATCTCGATGCTGTGATTCAAACGGATTAGGTGGATTCATCACCGTGCGCATAGGGATATGGTCCTCGATCCGCCCGCTCCTGTCAACGGGACGAACGACGCCTGCCAAAGCCGAATATTGCGGCCCGATTGATTGACTAACCCCTACCCCGATGTTAAGTTTCAGCCGCTTTCTGGAATACACGACTATGTACGATCTCCGCTATTTACGCGACAATTTGGATGCCATCAGAGAACAGCTTGGCCCCCGTGGTGCAGACGTCCCCTGGAATAGACTGCGCACGCTGATCGAGCAACGTCGGACCTTGACCAGCCAGGTCGAGCAACTTCGTCACGAACTGAAGAAGGGATCGGAAGAGGTCGCCAAGCTAAAGCGAGAGAAACAGCCGGCGGACCACGCCATGGCCGCCATGAAGGCTGTCGGCGAACGGATCAAGACGATTGAAGACGAACTACGGGATGTCGAAGAGACCCTGACCGATCTGAATCTCCGCATCCCGAATCTTCCACATGCCTCGGTCCCAGCAGGAAAAGACGCGGGCAGCAACACGGAGACCCGGCGGTGGGGTTCCCCGCCCACGTTAACTGCACCAGCCAAGAGCCATTGGGACATCGGCGAAGCGCTAGGCATTCTGGATTTCGACCGTGCGGCAAAAATCGCCGGCGCACGATTTGCGGTTCTAATGGGTGCCGGCGCGCGACTCGAACGGGCCCTCATCAACTATATGCTCGACCTTCACACGACACAGCATGGCTATCGGGAGGTCCTGCCGCCACTCCTCGTTAATCGGTCGAGCATGACCGCGACCGGCCAGTTACCCAAATTCGAAGAGGATCTCTTTCGCCTGCGGGACGAAGACTATTTCTTGATCCCGACGGCAGAAGTACCGGTGACCAATCTCCACCGTGACGAGACGCTCACTGAGAATGCGCTGCCGATCAGGTATACGGCCTATACCCCCTGTTTTCGCCGCGAGGCAGGATCCTATGGAAAAGACACCAGAGGGCTCATTCGCCTTCACCAATTCAACAAAGTGGAGTTGGTCGCGTTTGCAAAACCGGAACAGTCCTATGAGGAACTGGAGCGGTTGACCGGCCATGCCGAAGCGATCTTGCAGGGATTAGGACTGCATTACCGAGTCGTCACCCTCTGCACCGGCGATATGGGATTCTCCGCGGCGAAGACCTACGACATCGAAGTCTGGCTTCCTTCCCAGAACCACTATCGAGAGATCTCCTCCTGCAGCAACTTTGAAGGATTTCAGGCCAGGCGGGCCAGTATTCGCTATAAGGGCACAGCCGGAAAGAAGGATGCGAAAACAGAGTTTGTCCATACCCTCAATGGGTCCGGGCTGGCCGTCGGCCGCACGCTCGTGGCTATCCTCGAAAACTACCAGCAACCGGATGGAAGCGTGACAATACCGGAAGTCTTGCGTCACTACATGGGCGGGATGGAACGGATAATAAAAGAGTAGAACACTTGGAAGTGCATATCCCTTCGCCAAGAGCTATGATAAGGGCTCCGGGTCGTGGTAAGCAGGATATGGAGGGGTGACGGAGCGG
The DNA here is from genome assembly GCA_025363325.1 of Nitrospira sp. Classification (GTDB taxonomy): domain Bacteria; phylum Nitrospirota; class Nitrospiria; order Nitrospirales; family Nitrospiraceae; genus Palsa-1315. The sequence goes on from JANYEF010000204.1 coordinate 3,219, forward strand.
CCGAACGTGCCAGTCTTGAAAACTGGAGACCTCGCAAGGGGTCCGCGAGTTCAAATCTCGCCCCCTCCGCCAACGACGCGAGTAGGTTCATTACTTCAGCAGTCAGCCTTTACCTCGATTTCCTGATGCCCACCTCAGAGCAGTAAGAGGTCTCCGCTCCCATCCTGGAGATCGACCTCCGCCCACATCTTCATTCTTATTTATACCCACACACCAACCGCTCAAGCTGCCGCGCCAAGTTAGTTTGCGCATCCAACTCCTGGCGTGGGATGATTTCTCTCCATTCATATACATCTAAAAAAACATTCTTTTATCACCGTAAGTACTTGATGTAACTATCATACATGAACATATATGCGGAAGATTTCTTGTCCAACATTCGCCCCACTTTAGTTCGTCTCCACCTACCTCTACGGTATTTTCAAAAGTTCTGTCCTGCCTCAATATCACACTCAACAGCGCGCCTCATGGGTATCGTTTCTTGGAGGAGAGACCGATGCACAAACAGATCGGGAAGATCGGGGCCATTCGTCGGGAGCTAGACGGCAAAGCCTGTCTCTTCTGCGGAGGCCATAAGTATCAGTTAGTGCTTCGCGGGAACATGCAGCCGCAGGCTGGCGGACTCTTCGCCCGCTGTTCTCAGTGCCAGCGTCCTCGCGGACTCGATGAAGACCTCGGTCGAATACTCTGGATGTAAGAAGACATCCTTATCACCTCAACACAGAAGGAAGACACGATGCATGGCCTCTCTTCTCCGATCCAATACATAAAGCTGCGCAGAGCGCACAAGAAACAAAAACGAACCGCGTTGCATATGTTGGCACTCAGTGGTGCGGTCAGACCCAGCCATGTTGAAATCCGTTACGCGACACCCATAGCCAGCATTACCGCCTCCCGCGCGCATCCGACTGGGATCGGGCATCCGTTGACCCACCCTCTCCCTCTACGGTCATGGGACCACAACATCACACTCAACATGAACCAGACATGGCAATGGGCGCGCAGCCTCTCATCCGCCATCGTCCACCTTGCGAAAAAACCGATTGTGCTTCAGGGGAATAGGCAGTAAGACGTGTGCGCCTTCGCCCTTCTCTCCTGAGAGTTTTTTTGATCCTCCGCGCGAATCGCTTGTACCTCCCACATGGCCTGAGGTAAGATCACGGCTCGCTTGCGGGTCATCCGATGGTCATCGACCTGCGTCGTACATGATCGAGGACCCCACACACAGCTGAGATCTGTGGAGAGGTGGCCGAGTGGCCGAAGGCAACGGTTTGCTAAACCGTCGTAGGGGCAAAACCTCTACCGAGGGTTCAAATCCCTCCCTCTCCGCCACAGCATACTTCGAAAGCTCTCTCAGAGAGTGGATGGCCAGGCAGCTTGATTTTTCTCGGTCGATCCTGTAACAGTGCCTCGCTCTTCTTACCGTGAACCGTGCCGAGGTAGCTCAGTCGGTAGAGCACAGCCCTGAAAAGGCTGGTGTCGACAGTTCAATTCTGTCCCTCGGCACCATTCCTCACTTCCCATTTTAGATTGATTACCGACCGGCCCGGAACGTTCGTGCGAGCGGATGGGCTCTGGGTCATTCCCCTTTGGGAAGTCGTGAGAAGTAGAACGTGGCGATGGCCACGGTCGCCGCCACATTGAGGGACTCTACGTCGCGACTGAGGGGGATGGTAAATCGAGTGGTGGCCTGCCTGCGAATCTGAGCCGACAAACCGCGACTTTCATTACCGACGGCAAGGACGAGTTTCCGTGGCACCTGATGAATCTCGTCGATCGA
>JANYEF010000206.1 GCA_025363325.1 Nitrospira sp.
CCAGGATTCCTGTTCCGGCGTCGGATGCCTTGGCCGACGTGTTGCGGGAAGGGGCGAGACGCATGCTGCGGGAGGCCGTGAAAGCGGAAGTGCAGGAGTTTCTGATCCGCCATGTGCCGCTGAAAGACGGGAACAACCGTCAGCGGGTGGTGAGGACAGCTACATAGTCAATTTGAAGGTTGGTAACACGGGTATTTACGCTTTGGCTGGAACAACGGCGCAGAACGTAGTGACCCTCACTGTACCTACTTTGGCACCTTGAACCAATTATTGCTTCCAGGTTATTGGTAAGAATGCTGTGGGGAGCGGGGTTCCGAGCGACGATATATGTATCAGTACTGTTGGCCTTCCAGGTAAAGTCGGTGGGGTTTCTGTTATCACCCAAATAGTTCCGTAGCGGAGTCGACTTGGCTAAGGTGATTGCGAAACATACTTTTGGGAGATTACGATGCGTGTGCTGTTAACACTGGTATTGTGGTTGATATTGTGGGTGGTGTCGTGGGGTGTGCCAGCACACGCAGCTATCTCTAACGCAATAGGTTGGCAATCTCTTCCTAATACTCTGGTGAACAACGTCTGTCAGTTTCCAGGTCAAGGCGGCGGCTGCGCCATGTTAACGGATGACTGGAACGGGGCTTTGTTCGACACATTACGCAACCGTATGGTGTTTGGATGGGGAGGCGGCCACAGCGATTATTTCGGGAATGAAATTGTGGCGTTGAGCATCGGCACGACCTCCGCCGTCACGGACACGCAGACGTTGACACGGGTTCGAGATAGTTCGCCCACGCCACAAAGTTATACGGGGTTTGCGGCGGTGTCCGATTCCACGAGCAGCATCGGGATTTCTCCAGTCGCGCGGCACAGTTACAGCAACCTAGTCTATCTGCCAGATCAGGACAAGTATTTGATCCTCGGTGGCGGGAGTTCACCGCAGGGCAATATGACCAACGATGTCTGGCTCTGGGCACCCGCCACCAATGTCTATCAGCAACTCGCCAACAGTCCCATTGATCGGAATGATGGGTTCTATGGCAGCGCGGCCACCTGGGACGGGGAACGGCATGTCGTCTGGGCGATGGATGGTACCGGTATCCAATTCTTCACGCCTGCGACCAACACCTGGACCACGCCCTCGCAACTAGGCTTCTCCTGCACACCCTGTGCGGACGCCACGGGCACGCATGATCCTGTGCGCGACCGTTGGTACATTATTGGCGGAGGCGGCGCGCGCTATTTCGATGTGAAGACTACGAGCACCTACACGATGGTCACGCCGTCCACGACCGGATGCACCAGTGCCTTTACTGGCACACCAGGTTCTGCCTACGATCCTGTACAGGATCGAATTGTCATTTGGGGAGGCGGCAACACGATCTATCTTTTGAATCCGGCCACGCATACGTGCTCGACGCTGACGGTGGGTGGGGGGCCGGCCGAAGTGGCGAACGGGACGTTTAGCAAATTTCAATACAGCCCGAAAGACAATCTCTTCGTCACCTGTCAATCGTCTTCGTCAAATTGTGCTGCCTTACGCCTGACGGTGCAAGATGCAAATAGTGATTTTTTGAGACGTTGTAATTCACCTGGAGTTACGTATTGTCAGGGATTCGATACGCTGGAGGATTACACCTTGGGGCAAAAGGCATTTCCGGGTGACGGGGGATTCGACGGAACGGATTGCGACACCACCATCAAAGCTAGCGGGGCCTGCTCGTTGAGGTTTAACTTACCTGCAGGACGTGGCGCGTCCAACATTTCTGGATTCTGGCGAGATAAGCTGAAGTCGGATAATACAGGATTCGGAGCAGGGCAAACATGGTATTTGCAATTTAGGAAACGGGTGACGTCCACCATGATTTCCAATCTACCTCAATGGCAGAGCGGGTTGCCGTCCGGGACTGGGTGGAAACATATCATCGTCCATAATGGTGGCGTGACCTGCTCAAACATTGAAATGACGGGTACGACGTATCAATGGAATTCTAGCGGGGCACAGATCTACTACACGGAATGCGGCGCAGCTTCTGCCACAATGAATAACGCTGGGACGCTCGGTGACCCGTGGATGGAACAAGGATCCAACGTCAACAGCAAGACCGATGGATTTTGGTGCGATTTCAATGCGACGAATGTGACGGGTACCGGGAACGGCACGGGATGTTTCAAGGAGCAATGGCCGAATGAGTGGATCACCGAAGACTGGAAAGTGCGCATCAATAATTTCACGACGGCTTCCAGTTTATGGCAGGTGTGGATTGCGAGAGAAGGGAGTGCCACTCGCTTTCAGCTCATTAACATGAACAATATCTACCGGTTTAATACCGATGTGGCTGTCGACACATTTGATTCGGTGGATTTCACACCCTATATGACCGGCCTGACCCATGGCGCCACTGCTAGTGCCAATCTGTGGATTGATGAGTTAATTGTCTCTACGGAACCTATTTCCTTGCCTGGGCAAGCCTTGGGGCCGCCTCCGGATACGACTCCTCCAGCAGCTCCAATAGGGTTTACGGTACGATAAGAGATCTTAACGGAGGGAATATGGATTCTGGAGTTATGATCGATCATTGTGTATGGAGGGAATGAGGGAAACGGCGTATTCTGATGGTCGCCAACGATCATCAATCTTGTTGCACAGGATGTAAGGAGACGCCGTGGGAACGAAGACGGTCATCGAGTTCACGAAGCCAGGATTCCTGTTCCGGCGTCGGATGCCTTGGCCGACGTGTTGCGGGAAGGGGCGAGACGCATGCTGCGGGAGGCCGTGGAAGCGGACGTGCAGGAGTTTCTGTCCACCATGCGCCGCTGAAAGACGGAAACAACCGTCAGCGGGTAGTAAGGTGTGAACGTTCCTCTCATACAACAGGGATAATCAGGAAGGGCTGCTGCCAAAGGGCTTCATACACAACATGTGACATTATCTCGATCTACTTAGCTGCACCAATTGGACACGTTAGAAATAACATTGCAGATAGACATTCGCATAGGCATGCGAGGAATTGTGAACAGGAAGGAGTTTTATCATGGTCAGGAAGCTCGGGTTTATCGCACTGTTTGTCTTTGCTCAGATGGGAATGTTCCTGTCGACTCCATTTAATCCGGCTGACGCCAACGCCCAGACTCTTCCCAGTACCGCCGGGTGGTTCGATATCCCGAGCACAAAGATTCGTCCTGTGTGCCCAACCGGCAACTTCGGCGACTGCTCAAACGTGACCCTCGCGTGGAACAGCGGGGTGTTCGACACAACCAGAAATCGATTAATCGTTTGGGGGGGGGGACATACAGACTACTCAGGAAATGAGATCTATTCGCTCAACCTCAATGCGACCCCCATCACGATGACCCGATTGAACAATCCTAGCACGCAGATACCCACGAGCTGCGGTATCGGAACCACCGGAGATAATCAAGCCAACTCAAGGCACACCTATGATCATATCGTGTATATGTCACATGTTGATCGGATGTTCGTCTTTGGTGGGGCAAGTGCACCGTGCGGATTCTTTACGGACGACACATGGACATTCAACTTCACCTCGATGACATGGCAAAAAATGAACCCCACCGGTCCGCTGCCTGAAGCCAATTATGGAAGGGCCACCGCCTATGACCCCTCCACCAAGAAGGTCTACATCGCCGATCAAACCACCCTCTATTCCTACACATACGAGACCAACGCCTACGTGGCACTCGCCAACCACGCGATCGGCCAGGAGATGACCGGCGTCATGGATACTAAGAGGCATCTCTTCATGATGATCGGCAATGGAGCGGTTCGCGCCTACGACGTCACCGTCGCCAATCCCGTCATGCAGACGTGGAATACTACGGGCGGTGCTTCTATTGTGAACGCCAATAATAATCCTGGCGTGGCCTATGACTCAGTCAACGATCGGATCGTCGGCTGGAACGGTGGGAATACTGTCTATAGCTTGGACCCAACAACAAAAGTGTGGACCGCAAGCACATTTGCCGGCGGACCTGGGGCATCCATAGCCAATGGAACTTTCAAGCGCTGGGCCTACTCACCAGCCTCAGGAGCATTCGTTGTTATAAATTCTGTCGACAACGATGCTTTTGCGTTGAAGCTGGCTGCGGGAAGCACCCCATCACCTACACCAGACACGACCGCTCCCACTGTTCCAACGAACCTTTCGGGAACAGTCGTGTCATCGTCTCAAATTAACCTCTCTTGGACCGCCTCGACAGACAATGTTGGCGTGACTAGTTATATTGTTTCCCGCAATGGGACTCAGGTCGGCACGCCGACCACCACAAGTTTTTCAGACATCGGGCTTTCAGCCTCAACGACATACGTCTACACGGTTTCTGCCGCAGACGGAGCAGGAAACACATCTTCTCCATCTACTAGCGCTGGAGTAGCGACTCAACCGGCCGGCGGAGGTGGATCGGATTTCTTGACCCGTTGTTCCGCAGCGGGAGTCGTATCGTGTCAAGGATTCGACAACACGACGACGGATATTGTGCGGAACGTAAACCTGTATCCCGGTGATGGTGGATTCTGGGGAGGAAGCCTGGACACGGCTGTTGCGGCATCAGGTGCTGGATCCCTCAAATTCACCCTGCCCGCCGGACGGGCAACCTCAGACATCTCAGGATATTGGAATGGGAAACTCGGCGGATCCTTCGGAGAAGGGTCGACGTACTACGTCCAATTTCAGCAACGGCTTTCTCCGGAAATGATCAGCAACATCCCCACATGGCAATCCGGTACTTCGACCGCATGGAAAACTGTTATATTCCATCGTACTGGATCCACGTGCGGCCAGATTGAGATCGCGACCATTTTCTACCTTTGGACGCCAACCCCCGCCGCGATTATGTATACGGGTTGTGGGACACCAGCGTTCTACGCGGATGCGAATGGAGTCATGAACGACGGTGGCCCGTACATTCAGCAAGGCACCAGCTCGACCTCGGGGTACAAGTGCGACTTCAACAACATTGTGCCTGGAACCGGCAATGGCACCGGCTGCTTCATCTATCAGTCAAATAAATGGCTCACTTTCTATTACAAGATCCATATTGGAACATATGGCTCGAACAACAGTTCCGTGGAAGCTTGGGCGGCAATGGACGGAGGAGGGTACAAGCAATTCGTCAATATAAAGAACGCGACTCTGCAGAAAGATGGTCCTTCTCCGGCAGATAAGTATAACGAACTCACATTTACTCCCTACATGACCAACTTGAGCAGCGCGGCGTCCGCCAATGCATATGTCTGGTACGACGAACTGATCGTTTCGACCCTGCCAATCGCAGCGCCTGGAAGCGGCGGCGGCGTTACTAATCCACCTCCAGCTGCACCAACCAACCTTCGCGTGCAATAGGTACGCGCCTCCCTAGCTCATTGCCTGCGCCAGCCGCTCCCAAAGGCGCGGCTGGCGGGTCTTCAATACCACCAAACTACCGAATCAGAACAATTACACCCGATAGACATACTGACGTCTCCCCCGAAAACAGCGGCAGGTCATACCTAGCGTAAACTGACGGCTTCGGCGGGCCTTACGAAAGGAGCGGGCCCATGAAGCGGTCAAAGTTCTCGGAGGAGCAGGTCGTCTATGCCCTCCGCCAAGCGGAAGGCGGCACCCCGGTCGGCGACCTCTGCCGACAGCTGGGAGTCAGTGACGCTACGTTCTATGCGTGGAAAAAGAAGTACGCGCACCTAGGCGTGAGCGAGTTGCGGCGACTCCGGCAGCTAGAGGAAGAAAACAACCGGTTGAAACGGTTGGTCGCGACCTCTCGCTCGACAAGCACATGCTGTCGGAGGCGTTGCGAAAAAAAGTCTGAGGCCCGGCCGCCGCCGCGAGCTCGCCCAGTGGTTTCAGGCGACGTTTCAGGTGCGGTGCGCGCGGGCCTGCCGATTGGCGCAATTCAGTCGGGCAGCCTGGTATCGACGGAGCCAACCCAAGGATCACACGGCGTTGCGGATACGGATTCGAGATCTCGCTCACGCGCGACCTGGGTTTGGGTATCTGCGGATCTGGGTGTTGCTGCGTCGCGAAGGCTGGCGGGTGAATCGGAAACGAGTACGCCGGTTGTACCGGCTCGAAGGATTGCAGCTGCGCATGCGGGTCCGGCGGCGAAAACATATAGCCCTGCATCAAGGACCCGCTCCCACGCCAGCAGGACCGACCGAGCGATGGAGTATGGCTTTTGTGCATGATACCCTGGCCGATGGGCGGCCCTTCCGGGTCTTGACGGTCGTCGATAACTGGCGTCGCCAAAGTCCTGTGCTGGAGGGGGGCTTTCGGATGTCGGGCGAGACCGTCGGCCAGGCGTTAGACCGTGCGCGCAACGGCGGGGTCGGACCACGCTCCATTACAGTCGATCATGGCACGAAATTTCAATCACGGGCGCTCGAAGACTGGGCCTATCACCGAGGCGTGCAACTCGACTTCATTCGCCCGGGCAAACCCGTGGAGAATGCCTTTATTGAATCCTTTAACGGCCGCCTGCAAGACGAGTGTTTGAACGTGCACCAATTCACCTCGCTCGCCGATGCCCAAACAAAGATTGAAGCCTGGCGGCTCGACTATAATCAGCATCGGCCGCACAGCTCGCTCGGCCACCTGACGCCGAACGAGTTTGTTGAACAACGTCAGGTCCTACAGACCGTCGAAGAAGTTGGGTGCTCTAGCAGGCTGTTGACAAACTCGCGGTTGAAGCGGATTCACCGTCACGGCTGTACTCACGCAGATCTCTGTGTGGTGATGGGTCTGTCTGGTCTGCAAGATGAGCCGTCCATGTCCTGTTCTCTCCTGCCTCCCGCACATCCCCAGGTCCCGTGTGCCCCCTAGGTCGGCGTCGGGAGTACGTGGGCCAGCCGCTTCAGGTTGAGCAGCCAGCCCAGCAGATAAGCTTCGTCTCGGACCTGCAGGAGCCCTCGCCGCTGAAAGCGCCGGAAGCCGTGCCAGCATTTCGCCTCGCCCCAAAGTTCTTCGATCTTCTTCCGTGCCCGCTGTGAGAGGCGGTAGCCCACCGTCCGGCTCAGCCGTCGCACCCGCTGATGGATGGCCTCTCGTCCAGTCGTCTTGGCGGCAATGTGTGGGCTGATCCGCCGTCGCACGAGGGCGGTCAGGAACGGTTTGGCAAAATAGCCCTTGGCCGCGCCGACGGTCTGAATCCGAAGATCGTGTGTCGCATGAAACCGATCCCGCAACGCCCGCCCGCCGTCCGTCTCTGAGGCCGGCCCTCGAAACGGCTCCACATTGATCCCCACTAACAGCCGATGGCGATTCTCCATCAGCCCGTTGACGGTGTAGCCCACCATCGCGGCGGTCCCATTCCCCTTGTTCGCCAGCTTGGCATCGGGATCCGTCGTCGAGACATGCGGCTGATTCGAGCGCCGCTCCCCGCGAAACGTGACCGTGGGATTCCCCGGATCCTGGTCCGACTCCGACCCCGCATCCAGGGACCGAATCCGTTTCTTGTAGTCCTCTGGCTTCAGAAATGCTTCTATCGGAACAAAGCTCTTGTGCGAGGCATTGGCCTGCACCAGCGTCCCATCGAGCGTCGTATGATGCGACCCCAACTTCTGCTTAATCGCCAAGGCAACCGTCTCATCAAACAACCGTTCGAGCAGCCCGCTTTCCGTAAAGCGCCGTTTCCGATTCTGCGAGAACGTCGAGTGGTCCCACGGCATCTGATCTAAATCTAGGCCCACAA
>JANYEF010000222.1 GCA_025363325.1 Nitrospira sp.
TCAACTGAAACAAGGGGGCATCAATTCAGTGTAGATAGCACATCATCTGTCCGGTTGTTGTAGCACATGATCTGTCCGGTTTAGGGTGCGCCCTCAAGGAGGGCCACGATGACACGGGCGAGGATCCTCCAGGAGGTGAGACCGATGCGGTTTGAGGAGCTGTATGCGCGGCGACAACGACGGACTCTCACGATGGCGGAGGCAGCCGAGATGCTCGGGGTGACGGAGCGGACGTTTCGCCGCTGGAGTGGCCGGTATGACGCGGAGGGGGCCGAGGGGTTGCAGGATCGGCGGATCGGTCGGCTCTCGGCCCTGGCCGTGCCGGTCGATGAGGCGCGGCGCATGCTGACATGGTATGAGACCCGGTACACCGGCTGGACCGTGAAGCATTTCCATGAGCGCTGGCAGACCGAGCACGGTGGCACCCGCTCCTATAGCTGGACCAAGAAGACCCTGCAGGTCGCGGGGCAGGTCACGCGGGCCACTCGACGCAGCGCGCACCGCAAGAAGCGACCGCGCAAACCCTTGCCGGGGATGATGCTCCACCAAGACGGCTCGACCCATGAATGGATCCCCGGCTGTCAGTGGGATCTGATTGTGACGTTGGATGATGCGACCACCGAGATCTATTCGGCCTTCTTTGTCGAGGAAGAAGGGACCCTGCGCAGCGTGCGCGGTCTGCAGGAGGTCATGGAGACGAAGGGGCTCTTCAGTCCGCTCTATCCGGATCGGGGCTCCCACTCCTGGCACACCGACGGGGCTGGGGGCACGGTCGATCAGACTCGGCCGACGCAGGTGCCTCGCGCCTTGCCGCAAGTGGGGGGGACGCGCATTCCGGCGTATTCGCCGGAGGCGCGGGGCCGCTCGGCGCGTGCCTTCCGGACCCTCCAGGACCGGTTGCCCAAAGAGCTAGCGCTGGCCGGGATCACGGAGATGGCGGCGGCCAACCGGTATCTGACCGCGCGGTTCCTCCCGCAGTATCACGACCGCTTTATGGTGCGGGCGACGGAACCGGGTACCGCCTTCATCCCGTGGGTCGGCACGCATCTCGCCGAAATCCTGTGTGTGCAAGAGGCGCGGGGCGTGGCCAAGGACAATACGGTGCGGTATCAGGGCACGAACCTGCAGATCCCGCAAGACCCACACCGGTTCCATTATGTGAAAGTCACGGTGCGGGTGCACGCCTATCCGGATGGGACCTTGGCCGTGGTCCATGGGCCCCGGTGTCTGGCGCGCTACCCTGCGGATGGCCGACTGATCGAGACCGGACGAGCCCACCTAGCCCGTAATGGCCCGACCCACGGATCGAACGTCCCGCCTCGTTCATCCTAGGCCAACGGTGCGCGACAGAATTTCGGCGCGCGGCTGAAAGACTCGACGAGAAGAACCGGACAGATCATGGGCTACATACACCGGACAAGTTAACTTGCTATCTACAGCGCCGGCTTTCCTTTCTCTGCTGCCCGCATGAAGACCGCAACACACAAGCCGTTCCGACTCCTGACCTGTCTTGTGGTAGTCTTACAAAGACTGAAGCAATTCTGGAATCTATTGACCTGATGATCTGTTGGATGTTTGGAATTCATCAGATCGACTGATATCTTTCACTTCACACGTCACGATCCATGGCGATTGGCGAACGTTTCAGCATTCTGCTAACAGTAAGGACCAGCTATGCCTGAGATTGGGCCCTACTCCAACTACCGCCTGACCGTTCGCCTTGAACTCGCCAACACACCTGGCATGTTTGCAAGAGTGGCCGCTGTCCTTGCCGAGGAAGGCGCCAACTTGGGCGCGGTGGATATCGTTTCTGCCACGGCCACCAGTATGGTGCGAGACGTGACTTTCGACGTCCAGAACGAAGCGCATGGAGAGAAGGTACTCGCTCGGGTCGGCGCGCTGCCGAACGTGAAGGTGCTCTCCGCTTCCGACCGGATTTTTCTTCTGCATCTCGGCGGAAAGATTCGCGTCCAAAGCAAGTTCCCCATCACCACAAGAAACCTGTTGTCGATGGTCTATACGCCGGGAGTCGGCCGCGTGTCGCAAGCGATCGCGAAGGACAAAACGAAAGCCTATGCCTTTACCAGTAAGGGCAATACGGTCGCCGTGGTCACCGACGGATCCGCGGTGCTGGGCCTCGGCAATCTTGGCCCGGAAGCCGCGTTACCCGTGATGGAAGGCAAGGTCATGCTGTTCAAAGAATTTGCGGGCATCGACGCATGGCCGATCTGCCTCAACACGCAAGATCCTGACGAGATTGTTCGCACGGTTCAGGCTATTGCCCCGGGGTTCGGCGCCGTCAATTTAGAAGACATCAGTTCGCCGCGCTGTTTCGAGATCGAACGTCGCTTAAAAAGCACTCTGGATATTCCGGTCATGCATGACGATCAGCATGGTACGGCCGTGGTCATCCTTGCCGCATTGACCAATGCGCTCACCGTCACCGGGAAACGGATGGAAGACATCCGCGTGGTCGTCAATGGTCTCGGCGCCGCTGGAACTGCCTGCTGTAGAATGCTGCTTGCCGCGGGCCTCTCTCACCTGGTCGGATGCGAGGCTCGCGGTATCGTCTTACGAGGGGACGGTCAGCAGCTGCGGGCCTGCCGAACGGATCTCGCCTCCTGCATGACCAAAGACCGTCCCCAGGGCACACTCCAAGCGGCGCTCAAGGGGGCTGATGTCTTCATCGGATTATCCGTCGGGAATATCATCACTGCGGAAGACTTGGATTTGATGGCGGCTGATCGCATCGTTTTTGCCATGGCCAATCCAGACCCCGAAGTTCCTCCCGAATTGGCTGCCTCGCACTGCCGGATCTTTGCCACCGGCCGCTCGGACTATCCGAATCAAATCAACAACGCGCTCGCATTTCCCGGCATCTTTCGGGGCGCATTGGACGTGCAGGCACGCGACATCAACGAAGCGATGAAACTGGCTGCGGCAAAGGCCCTGGCTGAGACCATTCCCCCTGCGGCTCTCAGCGAGGACTACATCATTCCGAGCGTGTTCGATAAGGACGTCGTCCCGCGTGTGGCCAAAGCCGTGGCGGCAGCCGCACGTGAAACGGGCGTGGCGCGCCGCCGCACCAAACTCAGCGACGATTTTGCGTCACGCTGACCATTCAATCCACATGAACCCGGCTGTTTCCACGCCCCTTCTGGCATGCGACCGAGCTGTGCTACAATGCGCGCCCTAGCAGGATGCTCAAAAAGTCCGCCAGCGGCGTTCTCGTATTGCTCAGAGGCTCAACGTACCGAAGCGTACGCTTCGCCTCTTCGCTCGCTGCGGCCTTGCTGAACGGCCTTTTTGAGCATCTGCGTATATATTCTTCTGTTGTGCCACGCGTGCGGACCATTGACGTTCTGGTGTGTCTAGATAGTTTTTCCGCAGCCTGCTGGGAGAGATGCTGGTTCAGATGGCGTTTTCACAAAGCAAACACATCAAGTTTCAGAACGGGATGAGACGGCGGATCGACTCGTTGCGCCCGAAGGCCGAAGAGAGTCTGGAGCTCGCCGTCGATACGATGATGCAAGACCGGGTCGACAGCTTCTTTCGTGTGGAAGAAGGGCTGGAGGAAATCATCAAGTCCCTGATCCAGATTGAAGAGGAGCTTGTGGAGATCCGTGATCTCTCCGGTGCCATGCGCCTGGAATCCCGTCTGGAGTTTGTCGAAGACCGATGGGATCAATTCGACAGCGAGATTCGAGAGCGCCCCCGACGCAGGCGCAAGAAAATCAGCCTGGCCGATATGCTGAAAGCCGCCGGTGGGGGAGGCGGCGATCCGTCACAAGGATCGAGCGGTATCAACAACGCGATGGACGCCTATGCCGCGATGGGCATGGAATTCGGCAGTTCGCTTGCCGATATCACCGCCGCATTCCGTCATAAGGCCAAGCAGCTCCATCCCGATTCGAATAACGGCGACCGCAGCGCCGAACCGGAATTGCGCCGCATGTTGGAGGCCTACCAGTTTCTGAAGGAATATTTGAGTCTCAGCAATGTCGAGCCGCCACGGTCGCCAGACGCCACCTACAACCCAACAGAGTGAGACACGCGTGACACCCAATCCACCGATGCAGTATGTGACCGACCAGCGTGCGCTTGAAGCCCTCTGCCTCACACTGCGGCAGAGTCCGCGACTGGCGCTGGATACGGAGTTCGTCGGGGAAGACACCTTTATTCCACGACTCGAACTGATCCAAGTCGCCACCGCTACCACTGCTGCCATCATCGACTTTCCCGCCGTGCAGACCAGCGGATCGCTCGACGCCTTCTGGGAACTCATCTGTGATGGCAAGATTGAGAAAATCGTTCACGCTGGGCGGCAAGATCTCGATCTCTTTGCCACTCATGCTGGGCAGATCCCGAAGCCATTTTTTGATACCCAGATCGCCGCCGCCATGGTCGGATATGGCGCTCAGGTCGCCTATGCAAATTTGGTCCAGCGACTCCACGGCACGAAACTTGAGAAAGCCCATACCTTTACCAACTGGAGTGCACGACCGCTCTCGGATGACCAGATTGCGTACGCGTTAGAAGATGTCGAATTTCTTCTGTCGATCCATACGCATTTACAGGATCGCCTGAGTACACTCGGCCGCTTGGAGTGGGTCATTGAGGAATTTGCACGTCTTGAAACGGCGGTGGGAGAAAAAAGTCGTGAACCTCAAGAACGCTATCAACGCATTCGCGGGTGGGACACACTCAAGCCCAAAGGGGCTGCGATTCTCCGTGAATTGGCTGCCTGGCGAGAAGCGGAGGCGCGGCGCCGGAACGTGCCTCGCGGACGGGTCATGCGAGACGAGGTGCTCCTCCAACTCGCACGCCATCCACCTAAATCGATGCATGAGCTTCGCGGTCTCCGCGGCGTCCACTCCTCCGAGGTCGATCGACAGGGAGAACAACTGTTGGCGACTATCACTTCAGCACTGGCACTGCCGCCCTCCGCCTGGCCGGAGGTCCCTCGCGAGCGGAAACCGGATCCTGAATCGACCGGTATCGTCGAATTGCTGCAAGCCGTACTCAAGGCCCGCGCAGCAGAGGAGGGGATTGCCCCCACCATGCTCGCCACCAGTTCAGATTTACAGATTCTCGTGGAAGCCAAGCAGAATCGGACAGCCCTTGATGTGCCCATCCTCCATGGCTGGCGACGACAACTAGCTGGGGATCTGCTACTCCAAGTATTGGATGGAGCGGTCACCATCACCGTAGACCGAACCTCCGGTGCTCTCCGGATGACCACGGGAAGTAGCTCGAAGGCTTCGAGCTGACGAGCCACCTCTCGCACACTCTTCCTCACTCGGACTATTCAGGGATACCTGCTACGTCGTCTTATCCTCTCGTCCAGCGGGGCTTTTCTCGTTCGGCCTCCTCGACGGACTGCACGTACGCCTGTGTCGGCCTCACTTGTGAGAAGCTCCGACGGGTTTCAGGCTCGAACGCCTCGCGACGGTCTTCATAAATAATCCGGGCTAACACCCTCCGCTGATTGTTCAAAAACGGCCCCGACTCAGCCCCGGCCCCGAGGTTCCGTCTCAAGGTGTCCGATGGGCGTCTGGTTTTCCCAGGAAAAGCCACAGTTTTACTGAATCGCTGCCCCATCGTCCCCTGCAGCCCATTCCCTAGGCAGGGACCGGCTGGTATGGATCTGGCAACCCTCTAGCAGGATGCAGAAAACTTTTAATGTCACGCGAGAACTTCGAAGGTTCGCACGTGTGGGACAAGTCCGGTCTGTCTGGTCCATCTGGTTTCTCTTGTCTATCTCGTTCGAGCAAATAATCGAGACAGACCGAATAGACCAAATGAACAAGACAGGCTGATGGGCTTTTTCAGCATCCTGCTGGTCATTCGTTGCAGTCCGTCACCCACATCGGATATGTAACTCCCCTATGCCGATCGAAAACAGTTTTCAACACGACGAGATGTCCCGGAAAAATCCTGGCGAGCGACTCACCGTTCGGGAGGTCACCTCGA
>JANYEF010000257.1 GCA_025363325.1 Nitrospira sp.
TGCGCGAGCACAGAAGATCAACGGCCTGCCCTCCATCCTACCCGGCAGGCCTGAAATAGTTGCATTATTGAACGTTCTCTGCGGAAACCTCACTTGCCCGTGCATGCGATTTCTGCTACCGTGGGCCCAGCTTGAGACTGGGCAACCCCTCGTCCATGACTGAGGTGACCATGATACGTTTCCCATTCTTCCTCGCCTTTCTCCTCTTCTGTACCAGTTGTGCCAGCTACGACAAACGAGACGTGGTGGATTCACGTCCCACCGCGCCAAATCCGGCCGCCCAAGCACCGACGAATCTTTCTGCGGCCTCATCCAGCACGTCGGCTCGCATCCTCAAGCGGAAGATTGCGGTGGCCCGGTTCACCAACGAAGCCCGCACCATGTCAGCCAGTTTATTCGGCGAGGCCTACAACCGTGACCCCAATTTCGATCGGCTCGGCAAACAGGCAGCCGACATGCTCTCGACCGAGTTGACCCGCTCAGGAAAATTTATCGTGCTCGAACGGCAGGATCTTAACAAGCTCGAAGCAGAAAGCGAGCTGATGGGCCTTAGCCGTGAGCAATTCAAACAGAGCATGGTCGGTGTCGATGCGTTAATTTTCGGCTCCATTGCCGAGTTCGGCCGCAAGGACGTCGGCGAGGTCCAGATGTTTTCCCGATCGCGCCAGCAGATCGCCCATGCCAAGGTGAATGCCCGGCTAGTCGATCCTCGCACCGGTCACGCCTTCTTCAGCGACGACGGCGCCGGAGATGCAAGGCTTGAACAATCGACGATTCTCGGACTTGGCGATCGCGCGACGTTCGATTCGACGCTGAACGACAAAGCTCTCTCTGCCGCCGTGGTGAACCTGATCGACAAACTCATCAACAAGCTGGCCGATAAGCCTTGGACCACAAGCATTCTGACGGTGGAAGGCCCCAACGTCATCGTCTCCGGCGGATCACGCCAGGGACTGAGGGTCGGGGACCGTCTAAAAGTAATGACGGCAGGCAAAGTTATCAAGAGCCCGCAAACGGGGTTCAATGTCCAGTTACCTCATACCCAGCTGGGCGAACTGGAAGTGCTTTCGTTCTTCGGGGATTCTGAGACCAACGAAGGTTCGATCTGCCGGATTGTCAATGGACCAACCCCGACGACCGATCACATGATCCAGTTCTAATGGGAAGGAGCCGTTCATGACGACCATCGTACTGCGCAGCCTGTTCCTGCTCGCCGTGCTGCTCCTGTCCGCATGCGGGCTGTTTGCACCCCTCTTCGGGCCTGTTTCACAAACCACCACCTCGAACGTCGATCAGAACAAAGACGAAGGATACATTCGATTTTCCAATATCGCCGGGCATCATGAAATTTTCTTGGACGGCAACGCGATCGGAACCGGAGAAGCCTATCGAGCAGGTGACCAACTCGGCGTCACCCCAGGCACACACGAGATCGAAATCCGTGAAGCCGGCCTTGTGCGCTTTAAACAGAAAGTGTTTATCGGAACAGGCTCAACCCGCACGATCGACATCCGATGATGCCGCACCTATTCAGATTCATTATCCTTTTCGCATGCGCGGTGAGCGTAAGCGCCTGCCTTCCCGCCAAACAATTCTACTGGGGCTCCTATGAGGACAGTCTCTATTCCCGCCAGCAGCATGCCGGAGCGGGGGGCGAGACCGACGCCGCGACCATGCTTCTCGCCACAATCAATGAAGCTCAGACGACCAACGCGAAAGTAGGACCCGGCATCCATGGCGACTATGGGTATCTCCTGTTCAAGCAAGGAAGAACCGATGAGGCAATCGCGGAGCTGCAGAAAGAATCTGCGTTGTACCCAGAATCGAAACCGCTGATGGAGACAATGGTTTCTCGAATTCAGGGACGGAAGGACAAAGAGAAGGAGAAGAAACCAACGCCATGAGACCCTTCTTGTGTGTTGTCGCTGCCTGCGCGGTCCTGTGGCTCTCCGGTTGCGTCACGCAGCCCAAACCGGATTACTCGAACTTTTTCGAGCATCAACCACACTCGATTCTTGTCGTTCCCCCCGCTAACAAGACGACTGCGGTGGATGCTCCTGCCATCTTTCTAACGACCGTCAGCGCGGCCTTCGCCGAGCGCGGATATTACGTGTTCCCTGTGTTCCTCGTTCAAGACATTCTCAACGATCTGGGCGCAACCGACGAAGGCGCCATCGCCGCCATCCCCCCGGAAAAATTCAAAGAGGTCTTCGGGACCGATTCGATCCTGTACGTGACGATTACGGACTGGGCGACGTCCTATATCGTCATCGCCTCAAATATTATTGTGGGAGCCGAGTACCGTCTCGTGGATGCTGGCACCGGAGCCGTGCTGTGGACTGGAAAGCAGAAGGTCATTCACGATAGCGGCGGTGGAGGAGGCGGGGGTGGACTTATTGGAGCTCTCGTCGTCGCTGCAGTCAATGCGGCGGTTACCGCCGCAACCGTGCCATATCGACCCGTCGCCATTCAGGCGAATAACATGGCTGCGAGCCAATCTGGGCATGGTCTTCCGGCAGGACCGTATCATCCAGAATTCCAAAAGGACCGGGAGCAATTTAAGTAAGCCGCCTCCCACCCGTCTTCAGTCTTCTCCGCAGACCGCGAATGATGTTGCGAGCACTGGAGGCCCACAGTCCGCCCACCTAATGGCACGTCGAGACGTACCATTAGACCAAGCGAGAGCCTCTTGTTGCCTCCTCTGTAACACCACACCTTCCGCCCAAGGGAGTCGCCGGACTGTCCTTCACTGCGCGCATCGGACGAGCGATTTCCTGCTCTTTTTCCGTATCCAGCGAGGCGGCTGGTGTGGTCTC
>JANYEF010000316.1 GCA_025363325.1 Nitrospira sp.
CTGCAGGTTCGGTGATGGCCAATATTGCTGAAGGGTTTGTACGTCGCTCGAACAAAGAGTTCGTGCAGTTTCTGTTCATTGCCATGTCGTCATCTGCCGAAGTTCAAAGCCATCTGTATATCGCCGTGGACCAAGGATATATGTCCAAGGACGCATTTGAGTCGATTTACGCGCAGGCCGACAAAGCGGGGCGAATCATCTCTGGCCTCATCAAATACCTGCGCACCAAACAAACCAAATCAACAAAATGAACCAGACAAACCAGATAAACCAGACAAACAATCTTCGTTGGTACGCACTTCGAACGCGGTCGCGTCACGAAAAGATCGTGCGCGACCAGCTTACGAATCAGGGCATTGAGCCGTTATTGCCGACGGTCAAGCGACTGAGCCAGTGGAAGGATAGGAAGAAAGAAATCGAGATCCCTCTCTTTTCAGGGTATTGCTTTGTCCGCTATGCATCGGAGCAAAAGCTACCGGTGCTCAAGACGATCGGAGTCGTCGACATTGTTGGCGCTAGCCATTGCCCGGAACCGATCCCGGACGAGGAGATTGCGGCGCTTAAGACCCTGATGACCAGTGTGCTGCCCTACGATTCGCATCCGTATCTGCACGAAGGCATGCAAGTGGAAGTGGTCCGAGGTCCGCTGCAAGGAGTTCACGGGATTCTCTTGCGCAAAGAAAAACGGCATCGATTGGTGATTGGGGTCCGTCTGATTCAGCAGGCGGCGGCGGTCGAGATCGATGTCAACGATGTGGTGCCGGCGTAATGGGAGCAAAGTTCGGTGGCGCAATGTCCCTGTATCGTGCAATAGAAAGGCCTGTGCGTTAATGCAAGACCAGAATCTCACACGAGCGATCCTGGCCGCTCTCGACACACAGCCGGGGATCAGACTGGCCATTCTGTTCGGTTCGCTGGCTGCCGGTCGGGAACGGGTGGACAGCGATATGGACCTGGCGGTAGACGCCGGGCGTTGGCTCACGGCCGGTGAGAAACTGGCGCTGATGACCGAGTTGTCAGAACGAACGGGCCGGTCTGTGGACTTGGTAGACCTCCACACCGTCGGCGAACCTCTTCTAGGCCAGATCCTCCGACATGGGAAAAAATTGTTGGGTGGCGGGACGTGCTACGCCGACCTCATCCGCAGACACCTCTTCGATCAGGCGGATTTTCTCCCATATCGCACAAGAATCCTTGCTGAAAGGAGGCGGGCATGGATCGGGAAGTAATCGAGCAGAAGCTTGAATCTCTGCGTCGCTGTCTCCAGCGCGTCGCGGAGAAATGTCCATCCGATCCGGGCGTGCTGGGTCGTGACCCCGATCTTCAGGATATTGTTACCCTCAATCTGACCAGGGCCGTGCAAATGTGCGTGGACCTTGGCGTGCATCTCATTGCCGACATGGATGTGCTACCCCAGATACGATGGACAAAACCTTCGATGCGCTGGCCCACGCCGGTGCCATCCCCGAAAGCCTGGCCCAGCAACTCAAGAAGTCGGTGGGCTTTAGGAACATCGCCGTGCATCACTATGAGGAAATCGACTGGACGATTGTTCACCGCATTGCCCTGTATCACTTGAGCGATTTCACCGAATTCGCCAAGGTCATTGCCTCCAGATTAGCCCGATGACCAATCGCCAAGACCCGAAAGTGGTGAGCAGGCAGAAGTGGTGCGAGGGCCATTGCAGGGAATAAGTTAGATTTCGTTTGCTCTATTTGGTTTCTTTGGTTGAACTAGACTAACCAGATGAACCAGACAGACCAAATAGACCAGATCAACGCTTTGCCCTCGCAGCTTTCCCAGTCGCCGTCTCTCGGACAGAAAGCCATTCGCAAGAAGCAAGCCATTCGGGAACGATTCGACCGGTTGGCTTCGGAGCGAGAATCTTGGCAGCGGCGGGCGTCCTACTATTACAACGATCAGCGACATTATCTACAGTTCTTAATACCAGAGGGCTTGAGCATTTTAGAAATTGGATGCGGGTTGGGCGATCAGCTCGCAGCGCTCAAGCCAAGGCGGGGATTAGGAATTGATCTCAGCGAGGCCATGGTCAAGGAAGCCTCCACGCGTCATCCGGAATTGGAGTTTCTGGTCGGAGATGGAGAAGCGCTGGCACTCGATGAGACGTTCGATGTCATCCTGCTCGTCGATCTCGTCGGACATGTGCTCGACGTCGAAGCGACATTGAAGCAGCTGCGCCACTGTTGCCGGCCCACGACCCGTGTCGTCATCGCCTATTACAACTTCTTGTGGGAACCCTTCTTAGGACTGTTGGAACAGGTGGGCCTGAAAATGCCGCAAGCGGAGCAAAACTGGCTTTCGCCTGCAGATATCAGGAATCTTCTCCGGCTAGCCGATTATGAGATCGTCAAGGCGGAATGGCGCCTGTTGATGCCCACGGGCATCCCAATCCTTTCGACCATCGCGAATCGACTATTGGCCCATCTGCCTGGACTGAATCGCCTGTGCCTCTGCCACTATGTGGTGGCACGGATGCGGACCGCGCCTACGCATGAACTGCAGACGGTGACGGTCGTCATT
>JANYEF010000319.1 GCA_025363325.1 Nitrospira sp.
CCGCTTCCATTATGTGAAGGTCACGGTCCGGGTCCACGCGTATCCGGATGGGACGCTGTCCGTGTTCCATGGGCCCCGGTGTCTGGCGCGCTACCACGCGGATGGCCGGCTGATTGAGCCGGAGGGCGAGGCCCACCGTCGTAAGACCCCGACCCCTCGATCGAACGCCCGCCTGATCGTTGATCTTAGGGCCACAGTGAGCGACATATTTTCGGCGCACGGCTGAACAACTCGAAGAGAAGAACCGGACAGATCATGAGCTCCATACACCGGACAAGTTAACTTGCTATCTACACAGACGTGTGGCGGAGTCAGCGCCAAGAGAGGGGACGCACTCGCCGCGCACTGGGGAGGCGGTCAAAAACGTAACATGTCCGGGTTTTTGTCGGTTTTTTGTCTCTACCTCTGAACCGTCAAGATCCGGACCATCTGCTAAGCTTGTCTTAGCAAAGACGCTGAGACCTCGGCGATAATGGGGTATTGCGATGTGGTTTCGTCATGGATCCTGGCTCTTGATGACGGGGACGTTGTGGGGGTGTGCGATGGTGAATGGTACACCGCCGCCTGGCTCTGCGCCATTATTTCAAACCGATGCGACCGACACAGTCGTCTTGCAAGCCGTACATCGAGAACAAGAAACGCTGCTGAGCACCTGCACACAGCACCGGTCCTGCGATCAGGTACATTTCACACGTGCCATGGTCGCGTTATTTCAGAATAGAGAAGCGGCAGCGGCCTCCTTTCGGGAGTCGATTGCCGTCGCGCCGAATGGTCCATTCGCAGATTCAAGCGTGCGCTGGATTCGGTTTCTTGCCAACCGGACGTTCCAACCCGCTTCCGCCGATGAACCCAATGGGGCGTTAGCAGTGATGAAAGGGCTGGTGCGTACATGGCTGGGACAACAGCATGCGGCAGGTGCGTCAGTCGCCTTCAAAAACCCGAGCCTGGTAGTACACAGTCTTCGGCAACGGATTCGTGATCGCGATAAGCGGATCGCAGAATTGACGGATCAGCTCAGTGCCCTGAAGCAGATCGATTCGGACGCGCATAGAACCAGTAAGCTCAGTCTGCCGAGAACTCCATCCCAGTAATCACTGCTAGATAGTATCTCCACGCCTAACCATATCGCCCGACCCATGCCCCCGGCGAGCCCCACCCTTTTGTGGTTCACTTTTCGGATCGACAGATTGACCGCGTCCGTGCGCCACAACGCATACTTTCCAGGGATGAGCAGGTCCGGTCGGCGGCCGGAACGTTACGAGTAGTCGTGAGCGGACAAGTCCACATCCGTGATGCCCAATGCGACAGAGATTTTCTTTCATGGATCTCCTCTCAAGGACGCGCGCAGACGAGGAGATCGGAAAAGTAGAATGTCTCCGTTTTCTCCTTCATCGCATGGGCTCACACGGCTTCGAATGTCGTCTGCAACAGCTTTGGTTCTACGACAGCCAGTCAACTGGAGAGTATCCCCTCACCGTCCGTCGCCTCGTTGATGCCGCGGCTGCATGGCATGCTTGAACACGTAGTCGGCCACGCGGCGGCCCTGCGCGATGCCCTCGGTCTTATCGAAAACCCAGTGGATACCGAGATAGATGCGGCTCTGCCCATTCTCTTCCTCTGCTTGAGAGAGTGATGAGAAGCTGCGCTCCACCACCGGCCGCACGGTTCCATTGTTGTCCCGGGTCACACCATTGAACTCGTCCGAGATGAAGGTGAACGGAATGCGATCAGTTCGATAGTACTTGCGCAGCATCTCGAAGAGCGCGCCTCCGAAACCGGCGTGCCCTGACGGATAGGCTGGAAACGGCGGGGTAAAATTCGGCCCCGTGAGATTGCTGGCGGGTGCTCCGAGCGGCGAATAGGTTATGTCTCCGGCCGTCGCGGGATTGCCGTCGCCGAGACCAGTCGGCCCGGTGTGTTCATCGGCTTCGCGAATCCCCGTCACTGGCCGCCAGTACTGATAATAGTACTTGGATTCCCACACGGCGATGCCAGCGTCCGCCATCGCGACATTCACGAGGGCCAGGAGCCGTGCGAGTTCCAGGGCATTGGTGTCCGTGCCCATCTTGTGGGCGATACGCATGGTGATCTGATTGTACAGCCGTGGCGGAGCACACAAGCTCGGGGTCCCATCGTATGCCCAGTACGTCCCGATCAGAGTTTGCTCCGCTGTCCGCGTGGTTGGCGTCACGACCCCATCCCCTCCCACCGCCTTCACTTCGTGAAAGGCAGCCGTATATTCTGGACTGTCCAGTCTGGGCGGCGGTGGGACCCGAAATTGTTCGGAGGTCTCCAGCGCAAACGGCTTCACCTCGCCCCAGTAGGCTCCCAAGGCAAGCGGGATCACACTGATAGGGTCCTGGCGCCATTTCCCCGGCTCGTTGCTCGTGAGAAACTCGATGCCGACGCGCGGCTCAGGGCGTTGCGAGCCATCGTTGGCTCGCGCAGCCAGAATGGCTGCAGCCGTCCGCCTTCCCAGCGCGACGCCGTTCGTCTTCAATCGTCCGTTCGGAATCTCGCTCAGATCGTCCGCAAGCTGGTCGGCGAAGCTCGGAGTCTGTGAGGGGAAGAGCGCGACAAGTGTGTCGTGGGCGGCCTGGGCTATTGCCGCCTTCATCGACGTGCCGAATGGAGCATGCCCCACCTCGGTGTAACTCTTGTACTCGCCCTCGATCGCGTTGACTGCATCGAAAATTGCGAGATGGATGATGGCCATCGCCCGACTCGCTCGCGCCGGTCCGAGTTGCTCGCCGAAGACCCGACTCTCCCCCGGTGCGACGGGCGTGTGGTCGAGCCCGGTCGCATCGATGGCGATTTCGTTCCAGTGCTGGACCATGCCGGCCGAATCGGCCGCAGGCCGTGGCCGACGGCGCGGATCAATCGGAACACGCGGTGCTTGATGCGGATCGGCCCCAAAACGAGGCCCAAACGTGTCCCCAATCCCACCGGAAAATCCACCTGCCTGGAGAGCGCTCGGAAGAGTCAGGAACAATATGGCTGCAAGTGCTGCAATGAGTCGCCCAGCCCGTGGCATGATCATGGTCCTTCTCCTTCTCCTTCTCCTTCCGGCTCAGGAGCTACCTGCCCAGATGACAGACTCTCGGTCATAACGAACGCAGGAAGTTCAGCAGGTGCTGTTTCTCGATCTCGTTGAGCCGATTGAACTGCCCGACCACTTGATTCGCTTCCGACGGCACATACTGCCCGCCGCCGAACCCGGCGTGGGCGTGAATCGCTTCGAGCAGATCCTTTGTGCGCCCGTCGTGTAGGAAAAAGATTCGCTTCCCGAGGCCCCACAAGGGCGCCGTGCGGAATTCGTCTCCACTGGCGTTGCCCTGACTCACATCATCGGCCAGGCCCGGCCCCATGTTGTGGAGCGCCAGATCGGAGTACAGGTTGACATCCTTGTCCCGCAACGCCTCCACGGGCGATTTGCCGGTATGCAATGTCGGGGTATGGCACATCGCGCAGCCGACGTCTCCAAACAGCTTCCGGCCCCGGACGATGGTGTCCGTGTCAGGCGCGGGCGTCGGAGGTGCAAGGAAGCGCATGAACACCGCGAACCTCACTACATCGCTGGGCACTTCGAGAGGATCCGTGGCGTCGAAGTTGGTCCGATTCTCCGGCGTCGCATTAAAATAGCAGGTCGGTGTCTCATCCCGCTCCTGCGGGAAAAGCTCGTTCGTGATTCCCTGCTCGACGTTGTAGGCTTCGCCTGAGAATATTTCGAGCGACTTGTTCTGGGCTTTCCACCCAAAGCGGGTGACGGTGCCGTCGTTCCCGCTGGTGTTGGGCTGCCCGCTGATGCGGTTGGCTCGCCCCCGAATCCCGAGCGACTGCTTCGTGGCACTGTGGGCGTGCATGTTGGCTAGCATCGTGTCGTCATCGATGGCTTCGATCAATCCTGCGCCGAACAACGGCGTCGGAATGCGGAACACCACGTTCTGGCGAGCGACCGCGGTGCGGAAATCCGGCTGCTGAAGAGAACAGCCCGACGCATCGCGGCGGCCCGTGATCGTGAACAGCGCGTGGACTCCGCCGTCGGCCGTACCGTCCGGATTATGCTTGAATCTGGCTTCGCGCACCGGTCCGTCCCGCTTGATAAACGGCGGAAGGTCATTGCTCGCGCCTTCTTTCTTGGCCACCTCGACCTGCGGATTGATCGCCGGACTAGTCCCCCCGATCTCCGGCTGAGCGTGGCAGCCGGCGCAACTGTCCAGGTTGAAGCGCGGCCCGAGACCGAGTTCTGTGTCGGATACGAGTTGCTCCCCTTGAACCGACTGTACTTCTTCAAACTGTTCACGCCCATTTACAAACGCCCGCCCTTCGTTCGCAGTCAGCCCTGACTCGAAGGCCCCGCCGGCCCCGGCAGGCCCTGAGCGAACGCCAGGATCGCGTGCCGCAAGTCTTGCTATCTGCGACCATACATCGTCCGAAAAGGACGTTCCGATTACCACAAATGCTGCCACCGACAATACGATGCCTCCGAACCTCATGATGTATGATCGAGGAGTCATGTTAACCTCCCTTTCTCTGTATTCCTGTGTGCCATTATTCAGGATCTACCAAGGCATCGTTAACGCGCATAAGCCGTGCCTTTCGTTGCCTACTCTCCCGGAAATGTCAATATGCCCGAAAAACCTTCACTCCCCGACTTCATTAGAGCGAACCGTTCACCGGCGGGAATCGGAGAAGTGTGGGTAGAGACCTACAGCGCGGCCGTTCCCGTTGGACACAGTACAACGACCTGCGGTGTGATGTGATCGGGGCAAGGCCTGACTGGAGCACACACAAGGCATGGCCAAATGGTTCCTGCGCGAATCCGCCGCAGTCCGACTATCGCGCGGACGAGGCGAGAACGGACCGGACTGGACTATGTCGGTTGATCGCTCATCGCAGGCCAGATCTGCCGAACCTCTGCGCCTGCTGGTCGGCCGGCACGCGCTCTCGGAACATCCCACTCAACGCACGCTCGGCGGAGACGCCTCCACATCTGAAACGTCCAAGGCGATATGAAATTTCTTCGTCGATCTCCTCTCAAGGCCGCGAGGGAAGGAGGAGAAAATTGGTTTCGGAGACCACCAACCCGCAAGGTATCAGGTCAAGCAATGACCTCTCTGGCTTTCTTAGCTCGTTCTAGCACCCGTAATCAAAACCATCTTACTCTTGAAATGACATGACGCTTCCTCCCGTGCTACAGTTCCAGGTGTAGAATGCACCGGGCCCTCAATCTTCGGTCTACTGTATGAAACCGTCAAACCGCAAGATGCAAGGTCAAGCAATGACCCCAGAAGCTCGCCCCGGAAGCGGTCTCTAACAAATCCACATGCGTCTCTTGGTCTTTTCGCAGATTGCCGACTGGGATTTTGGCCCGCAATTGAAAGCTTCCGGGCATGATATTGCAGCCTGGGTTCGCCCTACGTGGGAGCAAGGCCCACCGCAGGCGGTCAGTACCATCCGCACAACTATTTTATCCCGACCCAAACCGATCCAGACACATCAACCTAGGTTCGATACCCGGACATGGCTTGATCATGAAAAGATCCCCCGCATTCCCTGTCCCAACGTGAATGCTCCCCAGTTTATTGAATATGTGAAGAGCTTGAACATCGATCTTATTGTGGCCTGTATCTTCCCTCAGATTTTAAAGGCGGCCATTCTCCAAACTCCTCGGTTAGGCGTCTTCAATTGTCACCCCTCACTACTCCCTCGGTATGGAGGACCAGAGCCGGGATTTTGGATGATCAAGAACGGGGAGTCGGTTGCAGGGGTCACCGTTCATGTGATGACGGAGAAAATTGATGCAGGCGCTATTGTCGCCCAACAAGAACTGATTATCGGGGAGAACGAAAATGCTGGGGAATTGTTACAGCGACAACACTATGCCGCAGCGACGCTTCTGATAGAAGCCGTCAATGCCATGGCGCAAGGAACCATCAACCCCAGGCCACAAAATATCGCGGAACGTAGCTATTTCGGAAAGAAGAAAGTGGCCGATACCACTCCTGATTGGAATGGGTCTGCGAGACAAATGTACAACCTGTTGCGCGCGCTACAACCAGAGGAACCTCTCATCGCATATCTCAATGGTCACACCGTCAAGATATTCGATGCGCGACCTCAAGAGGGGTCAGCATCATGGGGAGTTCCTGGAGAAATCCTGACAAAGCAATCGGGGACACTCTTGGTGCAGACCGGTAACGGGTGTCTCGAGATACGGTCCTATGAAATAGGGCCGTATCACGGTTGGATCAATCGTATGCGACAAGAGATCCTGCTGCCCCTTGGCAGCCGTTTTGACCTT
>JANYEF010000321.1 GCA_025363325.1 Nitrospira sp.
GGTGCCCTTCTTGCTCGCAAAGCCCCCACGATGAAGCAGTGGTCGCTCGATGCGCGCAGCAAGGGCAGCCTCGGCCACTCCCCTAAAGAGAGGCAAAGAGAAATAGAGAATTGGAAGACCCTCGATGGATGTCGGTAGTCCGAGTTAGCCCCGCCCCAGTCTGCTGAAAGCATAGGTTCCAGCCGATAGACACGCCAGAACGCAGATGGTCCACACATGTGGCGCAACAGAAGAATACTTTCGCAGGATGCTCAAAAAGGCCGTTCAGCAAGGCCGCAGCGAGCGAAGAGGCGAGGCGTACGCTTCGGTACGTTGAGCCTCTGAGCGATGCGAGAACGCCGCTGGCGGACTTTTTGAGCATCCTGCTAGGTATTGATTTGTGTCTCGTGCAATGCTACGTTTTAAATAATCGTGCTACTCATGAGGCTGCCATGAAGAAGCTTATTCGATTCGGCGTGTCGTTGGACCATCATCTGCTCGATGATTTCGATCTGCACATCAAGAAGCGAAAATATACGAACCGCTCTGAGGCGTTGCGGGATCTGATTCGGGACAATCTGGTCGGGCAGGAGTGGGACGACGACAACAAGGAAACGGTCGGAACGATCACGTTTGTGTATGACCATCATGTGCGAGACCTGACCAGAAAGCTCACCGATATTCAGCACCGCTATCAACCCCTCATTTTGTCGGGGATGCATGTGCATCTCGACCATGATCATTGCTTGGAAGTGTTGGTCGTAAAGGGCAAAGGCTCTGCCATCAGGAAGGTTGCTGACACCCTCATCGGGACCAAGGGTGTCAAGCACGGGAAGCTGGCGACCACCACCACGGGAAAAGGTTTAAGCTGAGCGTGCTCGTGAGTGTCCTCAGCCTCTTCTTCCATTTCGCCGCGCTGCTGCTCGTTGTCTCCTCAGCCCTCGCCCACGATCCGGACGCCGAGATTGTTGATGTGCCGGAGGTGTCCATTGTCGGCGAGAGACCGGTCGCGGCCTCTTCCCAGCAGTTTATCCCGGATAAAGAAATTCTTCTCCAGCCTCAGGGCCGTCCGGCGCAGGTGCTGCGGCTGATTCCCGGTTTTCTTGCCGTCGAACATTCCGGCGGGGCAGGGAAAGCCGATCAATATTTTCTGCGTGGCTTCGATGCCGATCACGGCACCGATGTCGCGTTCTTTGCCGACGGGATGCCGATCAACTTGCGCACCCATGCGCATGGACAAGGCTACAACGACCTCAATTTTATTATTCCGGAAACCATCGAGGGACTGGATGTCTACAAAGGAGCGTATCTCCCGGAGTTTGGGGATTTCGCGACGGCAGGAGCGGTGAATTTCAAGACCCGACAAGTGGTTCAAGAAGGGGTCGTGCAGGCGACCGGCGGTCAGTTCGATACTCAACGGTATCTGCTCATGTTCTCACCGACCAAGGACAAGGTCCGTACCTTGTTCGCGGCGGAAGCGTATTACACCAATGGACCATACGAGCATGACAATCGGTACTTGCGGACCAACCTGTTCGGCAAAATGACGACCAACCTGACAGGCCGGGATGAAATCAGTCTGACCGCCACGTTTCAGAAGTCGAAGTGGAATGCCTCCGGAGAGATTCCACTGCGCGCCGTCAATGATGGCACGCTCGATCGGTTCGGCGCGATCGATCCTTCGGAAGGCGGCAACACGCTCCGGAGCACTGCCCGGTTGAACTACCACTACGACATGACATCGGGCGGTCAGTTTTTTGCCAACGCGTATGGGCAGTATTACCGGCTGGACCTGTTCACGGATTTCACGTTCTTTCTCACCGATCCCGTCAATGGCGACGGTATTCAACAATCCGATCGCCGCGTCATGTATGGCGGCGATATCGGATACAAACAGCGTGGAGACGTGCTGGGTTTGCCGACCATTGGAACGATCGGGTTTCAAACCAGAGTCGATGATATCCATGCACGACTCGGAACCCAAACGACGAGAACGCCGACCGGGGCCACCACAGACAGCGATATTCTTGAGGCCTCTTATGCGCCGTTCGTGAAAGTAGAGGTCCAGCCGACGTCATGGATGCGGTTGGCCGGAGGTCTGCGCGGCGAAACGTTCACCTTCGATGTGCGCAATCGCTGCCCGACCTGTGTGGGACAACCAGCCGGTCGGACAAGCTCCGGCATCGTCCTCCCGAAAATGAATCTTATTCTGGGTCCCTGGGCCAGCACCGAATTTTTTGTGAACTATGGCGAAGGCTATCACAGCAACGACGCACGATCGGCCGTGGCGCCGGGGTCCTCACCGCTTGCGCGAGCCAAGAACTATGAAGTCGGTGTGCGGTCGAAGCCCTGGGGGCCAGAGGGCCTCGAATTTATCGCAACGGCTTGGCGATTGGATCTCCAGTCGGAACTTGTGTTTGTGGGAGATGAAGGGACGACGGAAATTCGCGGACCGAGCAGACGAGAGGGCGTGGAGGTGGCCGCGCGCGGACAAGTCTGGGGTCCGCTGTATGCGAAATTCAGCGTGCGTCCAGGTGAAGCTGCCGTTCGCATACAGCGGACCCCAGACTTGTCCGCGCGCGGCCACCTCCACGCCCTCTC
>JANYEF010000322.1 GCA_025363325.1 Nitrospira sp.
GAGAGGGCGTGGAGGTGGCCGCGCGCGGACAAGTCTGGGGTCCGCTGTATGCGAACGGCAGCTTCACCTGGACGCACGCTGAATTTCGCAACGGCGATGCGATTCCCTTGGCGCCGAAATACACCGCGTATGGGGCAGTGATCCTTAAATGGCCGGAAGGGCTGACGTCTCAGCTCCAGGCAACCTATCTCGGGGTCAGGCCGCTCATTGAAGATCGGAGCGTGACGTCGCCCTCGTGGATCACCTTCGATTTGTCGGAGCGTTATCGGTTGCCGATCACGTTGCCTCATGGGCGCATGGAAGCATTTTTCTTTGTTCAGAATCTGTTCAATACCGAGTGGGAACAAGCTATATTTGCGTTCGAATCGAGACTGAGGACCGAGGCGGCTGGGGTCACCGACATTTACTTCGTGCCGGGAAACCCACGTACGTTTATGGGTGGCGTTGCCTGGTACTTTTGAGCCGCTCTGCGGCTAATGTTGAATGGTCAATGGTGAATTTTGAATTGAATGATTCGTTTCTGATCATTTAACATTCATCATTTAAAATTGCCATGCGCCGTATCCTCCCACGCATTTATTTCAATCGTCCAACGGTCACGGTCGCGAGGTCGCTCATCGGCAAGTATCTCGTTCGGGTGATCGATGGTCGTATCCTTGCGGGGAAGATTGTCGAAGTGGAGGCCTATGTCGGATCTCAAGATAGGGCCTGCCATGCGTCGAAAGGGAGAACGCAGCGGACGGATGTCATGTTTGGCCCAGGAGGGGTCGCCTACGTCTATCTCATCTACGGGATGTACCATTGTCTGAACGTGGTGACGGAGCGGGAGGAGTTTCCCTCAGCCGTCTTGATCAGAGCGATTGAAATCGATGGGGCGTTGATCGATGGACCGGGGCGGCTTTGTCGCGCGCTGCAGATTGATCGCCGTCTCAACCGTGTGGATCTCACGATCGGCGAATCCATCTGGTTCGAGGATCGTGGGGTCTTAGTAAAAAGAGGAGAGGTGGTGGCTCACCCACGAGTCGGTGTCGACTATGCAGGAGCGTGGGCCAAGAAACCCTGGCGATTCAGGCTACGTTCGGTCGCAGCTCCCACTCGGACCGGGCGCACAAAAAAACAGGGGGGTACCGGATAGGTCCGGCACCCCCCTGTTGTATCCCGCTGAACGGCTCGACTAGAAGTCTGCGGAGAAACTATTGTGACACGGTGGAAATTCGAAGGCCCGCACATCTAGGACAACAAGAGAGCCGCTCGCAGAATGCTCAAAAAGGCCGTCCAGCAAGGCCGCAGCGAGCGAAGAGGCGAGGCGTACGCTTCGGTACGTTGAGCTTCTGAGCGAAGCGAGAACGCCGCTGGCGGACTTTTCCAGCATCCTACTACTCGATCTTCCGATCGTCGGCAATCTTTGTGGCGGAGGTCACCGGAGGGGCAATCATGATCTGTGGCCCCTGGACATTCGGAAGGCGGCCTGCGCCCTGACCTTCGGTAATCCGTTCATTATTCAACTTGTTCAGGTGCTGTTCGCTATGCTTGATGGAGTTCTGTGACTTGAGTAACGTGGAGTCCCCATGTGCATCCAACTGGCCAGGATCGTTGGCGGTTGGCTGGCCCGTCACAGGGCTTCCGCTGTTCTTCATCGGATAGCCTTCATGCTTGGGGAGGAGCGCTGGATTCGCCGAGGCCATCGACAGCGCAAACAGGACCGCGGAGACGGTTGCAACAGTGCCGATTACGAGCTTCATACGCCTACTCCTTTGAATAATGGTGGCCGGAGACAATATGCTCTCAACTACAAGGGCGAATCAAGTGGGAGGAATCGTAGCCAGGTGGTGGGTACCTCTGTCAAGGGGGCAGGGGAGTCGCCAGACCATCCTTCTTGCTCGCAGAACGCGCACGATGAAACTGTGCTCGTCCGATGCGCGCAGTGAAGGACAGTCTGGCGACTCCCCTAGAGGGTAAAGTGGGGAAAAACAGGAAGGATAGAGTGGGCCTCCTGTGCTCGCGTAACGCGCAGCCTCCGAAGGCCCTCGCCGGGCTAATGGCACGTCTCGGCGTGCCAGTGGGTGGGCGGGTGAGAAAGTTGCGCGCAGTGGGAGGCCAAACAGGCCACCCTCCTGTGAGAGGCGGTGTGAGTGTGGAAGGAGCATAGTTGAAGCTGTGCTCGTCCGATGCGCGCAGTAAAGGGCAGCCTCGTCCACTCCCCTGAAGAGAGGCATAGGGGAGGATCTCCCTGGCTTCACGGTGACGTCAAGACAACGATGATGTATATTCGTGTCTTCAACTGCGGCCCTGCGGGCGTTCGCAGTCCGATGGATGGACTTTGAATTCCCATATGGAGGAGGTGCTGTTATGCGGATCCGCCTAAACATTGTTAGGCCTCTGTGCGCGCGTACTACTTGACCGGAGCGTCCTTTGCATTGAGCAATCTGGCAATGCGTAGGGTAAAGATCGCCCGGTTCGCGGACTTGAACGATCCTTTCGAACTGCTGGCGGTTGATCTCAAAAACAAGAATCACCGGTGGGCCTTTCAGGCGACAAAAGAGCAACTCAATGAGGACAAGGGTCTTATCTGCCTGAGCAAGACGTGGGGCAACCCGTTGCTCTGGGGACACTACGCGGAAAAGCACACGGGCATCGCGCTCGGGTTTGACGTTCCAGACTCCCATCTTGCGCCCGTCATTTATGCAAGAAAGCCGGTCAAGATCCCGATCGACAAGGGAACCAACTTGCCGCGGCTTAGCGAGGCGCTGATGAATCAATTGCTTCGCACAAAGTTCGCTGATTGGAAATACGAGAAAGAAGTGCGGCTTTTTGTTCAGTTGGACCACACCACGAGAGAATCCGGTTTGTACTTTTACGACTTTTCAAACGACTTTACCCTTAAGGAAGTCATACTCGGACCGAGGTGCGAATTGCCGATCTCGGCAGTTAGAGAGTTCGTCAATACTGTTAGCCCGAGCGTGACCGTCGTTAAAGCTAGAATTGCCTTTAATAGCTTCAGAGTGATCAAGAACAAGATTGGTAGTCGCAAATGAGAGAAAGGCCTAACCCTGTGTTGGTGCGAACGGCCAGCCAGCATCGCGCATTTTTAAAGGTTGTGCAGGCCCGCCGCACAATACCACGTTATGGGGACACTCGTGACACAGGCGTCCGTACCTCAAGATGAGTTCGTGGCTCGACTGGTTGTTGGGCAGGAGGGGCTGCCCACCTCAGGAACTTTGCGCGTCTGGAGCCCAGCCGGAAAGAGCGACATATACGCCGCGATGCGTGGAATCGCTGGAGAGTGCAAGATCAGTTTGCATGCGTCAGGGGAATGTCTTGCTGGTCTGACTGAGCAGTTCGCCAGAAAAGAATTGGATGCGGTAAACGCTATGGGAGGTTCGCGACATCAGAGCAGATGGACACGCGCCACTCACGTCGGATCGCGCGTCAGCACGCCACTCCAGTTCGTGATTCCCGCAAGTGAGCTCCGGCCTTTCCCCCAAAGTTCCCTCTCAGGCTCCCGAAACGACATTACTTGGGTTGTCCCACCGGCATCTGGACGATCAGTCATCGTCTCGTGCCTCTTTTCTGGTCAGGAGGTCCAAGATGCAGACTGGCCTGGACGGCCCCATCAGACGCACTTGGTTGGATCGAAGCTCCTGCCGAATGGAGAGAAGCTCTGGCTTATCTGGCAAGACTTTCCGACTGGCGATGTCGAACGATTGATGCTCACAGTGCAAGCGCTCACATGGCACGAACGAAAATGGTGCCGTTCTCAGAAAACGATCCATACGAACCGGCACGGCGGCTCCTGATCTTCAGAGAGTTCCGCGAGGACCGACAGCTGATCGTAATGGATGCTGCTTTACCTGAGGCGGCACCCTAACAAGTGATTGGAGCTGGCAGCGGCCTCGGGCGTTGTTTGATTGGAAGAGATGCGGCCGCTGCAGCTCAATCACAGGCCGTTAGGCATAAAAGGAAGAACAGAACTATGAAAAAATATTTGTTGCTAAGTTTACTAATCGGGCTCTTCTCCTTGGTGAGTGGGTAAACAAAGCGCGAGAAACGGCATCTTCAGGGGGAGAGGGGCGTGAATGCTGCGTGTGACGGGGTCTGGAAATCTGGCATGATTGCCGGATGCAAACACACCGACGCCTATGGGACAC
>JANYEF010000342.1 GCA_025363325.1 Nitrospira sp.
CTCCTTTTCTTTGTGAACCATGGAGTATTCCACGGCAGGAGCCCCTCATTCAAAATTCAACGGACTTCAGTATAACTCCCGCCTTCACGCGCCAGCACACGGATTCTGGATGGCTCTCCCCGCACACCATCCGATACGGAGAGAGCGAGCGAGGCCCCTGGTTACTCCAACGCTTCGAACCCGCGAGGTATCGGATCACCTTAGAAGACGCCATCCCGGTTCACGGACAGGAGACCCCCCTCCGCTCCCTCCAGGTCTGGCTGCCCGGCATGGTCTTTTTGGGAAGTCACAAAGACTATTACCTCTGGACCTATCGGACGTGGAAAGGGGTCAAGACCACGCTCTATCACGCACCGATCCCAAACGTTCATCCGAATGGGCACATCTGTTTTGGACAAAACCGTCCTCCCATCGCAGCGGCCGTCACCATCGACAAAGCCTGGAATCTGTTCTGGCAGAGTCCCTTCAACCACGACCTCGCATCAGACAAGTCTCGACAATGTCCGGCCTCCATTCTCACGCTCTTGGCTACGCTGCATCGAATCGAGGCCGACCCGCTCGACACCTATCCCGATGACGACCTCAAGCGATCGCCATTGACCATGCCACAGATCATCCGACAACTCACCCCTCGCACCACTACGGAGCACTAATGCAAAACACCACGTCTTTCATCACACATCTCGTAGCCACAAATCCGTTGCCCCCAGCAGCCAGCGCGCTCTATGAGATCATTCTGGCAGGAAACGGCATCTTTCTACGAGCACATCGAGACCAACTTGACGTGCTGTTTCCCATCGTCACACACGTGATTGAAGGACTCCCACACCTCGACACCCAGATCACACCGCTAGTACCCTCTATCCCAGCCACCCTGATAACCGACATGCTGAAAGAAGCTCACAAAGCCTGGAACGCGCCGGATGGACCCCTTGAGAGCCTCTTTCACTTCTGTTATGACGCCATGTGGCATCTGGCGATCCCTGATCAAATTCGCACGGCACTATCCGTCCAACCACGCGCTCTGGATCAGTGCCCCTCATATCAATCATGCCTCGTAGAAATTCATTCGCATCATTCCATGTCCGCTCAATTCTCCCAGATGGATGATCAAGACGAAACTGGCTTCCGCATCTACGGGGTCTGTGGCAACTTCCATCAACGCCCCCAGATCACATTCAGAGTGGGCCTCTATGGCCATTTCTACCCGATTCCCGCCTCACTCATTGCCGAACTACCACCGAACCTTCAGGACACTTATCTCCTCACCACACACACGCGAGCGCACGCAACATGAAGCAACGACACCAGGTCATGATCCCAGACTCTCCGACACTCGACTTCTCTCATCTGCAATCGATCAGGATCCTGCCAAAATCCTGTACCGCGCTACACTTGATCCAAATAGGCTGCGGAGGCGTCGGTGCGCAGCTCGCCACCAGCACGGCCCGCATCGCACGGGAATGCCACCGCCTCTACGAGCGGGTCAGGATCAGTATGTTTGACGGAGATCGCATCGAGGAAAAGAACATCCGTCGACAGAACTTCTGCGAGAGTGAAGTGGGGCAGAATAAAGCGGAGGCCGTGGCTTACCGCTTAAACATGGCATGGGGCTTAGACATCGAAGCCTTCCCTCTCCATTTCGAAGGGCGGCACTCACATCTAGGTGATCGTGAGAATACCCTCACGGTTCTACTCGGCTGTGTCGATACGGCCGCCGGACGAGCGACCCTGCATCGCGCCATTGCGAATCAGACCCCTGAAGACGACGGACAACTATGGTGGATCGATGGGGGATGTCTTCATGTACACGGACAAATCTGTCTCGGGAATACCGGACGCCCCGATGTTCTGGCTCGAAGTTTCGACATCCCCAACATCTGCCAAGCGC
This sequence comes from Nitrospira sp., assembly GCA_025363325.1. Taxonomy (GTDB): domain Bacteria; phylum Nitrospirota; class Nitrospiria; order Nitrospirales; family Nitrospiraceae; genus Palsa-1315. Next base: position 1,892 of record JANYEF010000342.1, read on the forward strand.
TCCCCTCCCCGGCCTGGGTCCATCCTGAATTACTGACCCCACTCCCGGATGAACAACCAAGAAGACGGAGATCCTGCGCAGATCTGGCCATTAGCGATCCTCAATCCCTCACGATCAACGGCGTCATAGCTGCACATATGGCCGATTACCTTCTGCGTCTCGTCGTCACGAAAGACCTACGACGGTTCGCCACCTATATCGATATGGAAAGCGGCTCAGTACGTTCACTTGCCATTACCCCTACCCAAGTCCAACGCTCCACCCCTCACCAGAAGGAAGTGCCCGATGACCTTGACAGATCTTAAACGAATATTTGTCCCTGGATTCGAATGTCTCTGCAAACACAACGTGAAAGGCCCCTGCTCCTCTCAACGGCGAGTCGAGAAAGTCCAGACCAACGCGATCGCCATGATTGGACCAGACTTTGGAGCCAAACTCTGCTGGCTCCACTGGCCCCAGGCCTGGGATGTTCTCATTACCGAGCTGCCGAATGGCGTGGAGATACGATTTAAGAAGCAGCCAATACTTCTTCGGTATGAATGGATCACACTGGAAACGTAACAGGAGCGGGAATAACAGAATGCAACAGGTAAAGGCGGAACCTACATTCATAGAGGGGTCAGTCAGTTCATTCGTCTCACGTACACACTGCGCTTCAGATATTCTGCAACGTCCACATCGAGTCTTGTTGCCAAACTCCTTGGATAAGACGTGTCTCGCTCCAAACACCTGAGCACATTCCCACCCTTCCACGACCTTATCAGGCAGACACCGCTACAGGCGGGGCATCAGTGAGTACTTCCGCGATCACCTTCGCCACCTCAGGCTTCACCCGAGCCGTCGGAAGAGGATTTTTTAATCGTGTGACCACTTCAACGGCCAACGCAATATAATCACGGCTCGCAGAACATTTTCGGTCATATTGCAGAACCGTATCTCGTTGCAATTCGGCCTTTTGGGCCGCGGTCGACATGGAAATCGTTGTGGATAAGCAATCGTTTTTAAATCGATCTTGCACCATCTGAAATACCGCTTGGCACACGTTCCTGCGGGAATCGTGTTTGGTCAACAGCACGCCCAGGATCGCTAAATCCGGTTGCACACTGTTTCTCACGGTGGCGATAATATTGAGTAAGTCATCCAATCCATCAAACGAAAAGCCGGAGCCACTTTCCATCGGCACAATCACATAATCACTCGCGGCCAACGCATTCATCGTAATCAACGACAAGGAGGGAGGGGTATCGAACAGAATAATGTCAAAATCCGTTTCTTTTCTGACCTTTCCCTTCAACACTCCAATGGGAATCGGATACAACGAGGGTTCGCGTAGACGATTTTCCACAGACGCCAACCGAATGTTGCCGCGAATCAAGGACACATTGGGCAACTTCGTGGCCGTGAGGCAGTCATCCAATTTGATGTCGGGATTCAAGATGAGCTCCGTCACACCGGGATTCGCTTCCGGCTGCATCTGTAACAATTTAGTCGCGTTCGCCTGGGCGTCACAATCCAAAAACAACACCTTGTAATTCATCCTCCGGAGGGCGTCAGCCAGATTAATGGCCGTCGAGGTCTTGCCGCAGCCGCCCTTTTGATTCGCAATGCTGATTCGTATCGCCATAAGTCCCCCTTAGTCCTGCACCCACCATGCTGTTAGAAACACACACGGAATCAATCCATTACACACTCGCTGCCCTGGCATCTTGGCGCATCCGTTCTCGAATAAGTTCCAGATACCGCTGTTCTCGTTTCGCCTGTTGAATCATCGGAATATCCCGCTCCCCCACCGCGTCAGTCTCTCGCGTGATTTCTGCCTGCTTCTCTGGAGCCAATCGTAAAAAGTACAGCTCACACCGCTGTCGCTCCACACGAGTGCCCACGGCCCGTAACTCCTCAGCCTCATCTTTCAGCCGGCGCTCTTCTTCCTCCATCATGCGGACGGCCCGACTCTTCCATCCGGGGGGCGGATTGATTTCCATTTTCTTTAAACAGCCAAATAAAAACGCCGCCGGATCAGCAATCGGCTTCGAGGACTGCTTTTTGTGTTCAATGACGGCCACGACCTTATCGATAAAATCTTGAAGATAGCCCAATGAAGGCATCTGTCTGGCAAACGAGACTAGTGAGCGTCGATCGAGTTCTTCAAACGGTACAGACAGTATTAACTGATCCACAGGCACCTCTTGTAGTAGTTCAGAACTCTTTTGAAAAGAAGAAGAACTACTACTACTGGACGGATGCAGAGAGTCATGCAGAGAGTGGGGTGTGAACGCCCGAGCCTGTGTCTTGGGAGCAGATTGCTGCACCAACAACGAGGGGAAGGCTTCCTCAAAACGATAAATTGATCCTCCCTCGCTATGCTGCAATAGTGAGGTCCGAACCAAGAGACCGTTATCAATCATTTGATGAATCGTTCGGCGCACAGAATCCTCATGCCGGCCCACCCCTTGCGCCAATTCCGTATAGGACACCGGACGAGTCATCGTAGGAGCATCACTGTTTCGACACGCATGAAGCGCCCAGGCCACACTCACCCAATGTCGAGGAGACTGAAGCAGCCGAGGCGTCCGCGATCCGTTCCTCTGGACAACAGGGTGATCCGATTCCCGCTGAGGGGGGGCAACGAGGCCACTGGCTGGGTCTTTATACAGAGAGTCATGCGGACAGTGTTCAGTCTGAATACGGTCTGTAGGAACAAAATCCGCGACCACACTGTCTGTATGTCCCACAACACTCTCTGCACATACAGACCGTATCGTCGATTTGCTCTTCGCTGCCTCCATGTGAGAAGTCGAAGACACAAGAGGAAGTGACTCTGACAACGGAGCAGCTTGAGGCGATTCTTCTATTAAGGTAGATGTAGAGTCAGAAGCACTGAGCACCTGACTTGGAGACGGAGCCGAACCTGTTAGGCCTAACAGTTCAAGGGGATCAACTGGAGGAGTCGAAGACACCATTTCTTCAAGGCGCTTCCCGACAAGGCCTTTCAGAAAACTTCTTTCCTGGCTTTCTACGCGCGGCTTTGCGCCCACCAGCGCCCCCCATCGGAAAGAACCATCAGGATCAATCGTACGGCTACGAATCGATCATGATGGAAGACAGACCCCAACCATTACGGAGGATGAGTACCACAACAATATGACTCTGTCAACATGTAAGGCAAGGGCACATTCACTAAGGCCGATCCTATCATGGTTCATACGCGAAACCACCGCATCAATACAGGCAATAAGCAGTCAGCTATAAGAGGCGACAGGGAAAAGTCTAGGTAGGTTCACCGTCCAACATACAGGTCAGCACTATGGAAACACATAGAGAACACGTTGGGAGGTCGAATGAAGCTAGCCCTGACCGGTTCACAAGTAGCCCAATAGTACCGCTCATCAGACTCAACGCCTCGGATGAATTACCATGAGTACTGGATCCTCCCGTCAACGCAACAACCAGTCGAAATCTAATCACCATACAGTCTGAATGGCTGTACAGACTGCATCAGGATGCAGAGAGTGATAATTGACAGCATCGGAGAACCGCGGCGTACAGTCTGAATTCTTATACAGACTGTATTTATCGTAATGCGCAGCAGACGTTTGTGGTCACCGTTCTGCGAATGCGAACGACAACCGTGCATTCCATTTCACCTCATCCTTCTCACTCACCGCACCACAGTACAGACTGTAATATAGTACAGTCTGAAGGTATCTACAGACTGAGTAATAGAAAGTAATGATGCAGATAGTGATGCAGATAGTTAAGCAACATAATAGTTTGGAATCACGAAAATAAATATTAGTTAATACAGACTGAAGTACTGATAGTACAGTCTGAATATCTATACAGACTGAAGCATTATACAGACTGAACACATGTCTGTAGTACAGGCTCAATTGAGCGAGACACCACACCACATTGAGAATGACCTGGGGCCATGAAATCGACGTACGTCGATCCCCGCACTCTCTGCATATACAGTCTGTATAGCAAAACAGAAAGTACAGACCGTGTCATTAGACAAGACCGACCACATAATTTGGAAAGAGAGCACATACACAAAGTCTCCCGGTGGGGGAGGGGAGTCAGCACATCTATGGGGGGTCATGCACAGAGAGCTATCAGTCACCTCTGCTCGACTCAACAGCCCAGCTTACATGGATGCCGGGGGCTCAAACCAATGGGGGTACGACTTACGAAGGCGGGCAGGGGAGAAGTGGCGGTCAAGGATCAGATAGCGACAGGCCTGACGAAATTCTTCAGGATCCGGGCGTGATTGACCCAGCTCGTGAAATTGCAACCGTACCGAGAGCGCAATCTCTTTCCGAATGGCTGGGGTCAGCGATCGTTCGATGGCCAAGAGCTCCTGTTTATCATTCGTGGACAGATCATCAAGTCGATGCTCAATGGAGAATCGACGAACGGGCTGATCTGCCTCTTTCTTTAACTGTTTCAGTATCTTAGAGACGTCCACCCGATAGGATGACGGCGTGTGGGACGTGCCCTCGTCTACCGTAATCAACTCCTGGGATCTCAATAAGGCCATCGCGCGCAACAGTGACGCATCGAATAGTCCGGTGCTCTGTCGGAGCTCACGGAGACTGAGGGAGGCGTGCAGCCGACCGCGGCCGTACGTTTCCCGGATCAATTGGAGATACACCCGCGCCGCAGGCCCGCCAAGATCGGCCAACCCCTCATCGAGCAGCCGATTCACCAGCGCGGCGTAGGCATAGGGCGACCACGCAGCTGATTGGATGATCTCCGGATGAATCAGTGTCGCGTGCTCCATCGTCGACGGATCAACCGGCTCCTCGAACCCGAAATCTCGCAGCATCGAGTCCTCGGCATCCGGATCGTCAGCCACGGGACTGGTCGACTTGACTGGTTCCTTCACGATCGCCATATCTCCACGAACCACATCGAAGGATTCTGTGACCACCGAGTGGGATGGTGACACGCCAAATGGGACGCACGATCAATGACTTAGCGCAGCCATCCCCATTAGTATAATACACTATCACGCCATACGCTACTAAACAGCAGTATAGATGTCAAGTCTAATCTGTCTTAACTGCGGCAAACTAGTAATTTGTGGAAGTTAAGTAGACAGGCGGACGGAAGGGGAGTACGATGGATTTTCGTAGCAAAAAGTCAGAACACGCTCAATCCGCTCATGGTGAGTCATGCCTACACGCCAGCCGTCGGTTCTGCCAATCCCGAACGATATGGAGGAGCCTGGGGGCGCCGCTCGATCGCTGACCGTCCAGCCGGTCCTGCCGGTCAAGCAGGCGGCGAAGCCCTGGGCCCTGGAGCGGACCACCCGTCGGGTCAAGAAAGACGAGGTCCCCGTCCTCCGCTGGCCGGAAGGCGCTCCGATCGGCTCGCCAGCCGCCGACCACCATATCCGCACCATCGTGGAGAGCTTTCTCGCCGGCTATCGGACGCCCACGACCATCGTGTCCTACCGCAAGGCCCTCCGGGGGTTCTTCGAATGGTGGGGCAGTGATGGCCAGGCCGCACCCTTGACGATCCCCTTGCTCCGCATCTATCAGACCTATCTGTGCGACACCGTCGAACCGCGGACGGTAAATTTTTACCTCGCGACCCTCCGTAGCTTCTGTGGCTGGATGGTCGACCAAGGCGAACTCCCCTGGAATCCCATGGACGAGATCCGCAGCCTCCGGATCCCCAAAGGCTTCGTTCGGGACAGCCTCAGTGAAGAGGAGATCCGAAGGCTCCTCCACACCATGCCTCGAGATGGGGCGACGAGGAAACAACAGGAGTTGGCCCTTCGCGATTATGCCCTCGCCGTCCTCTGGTGTGCGGTCGGCCTCCGCAGTATCGAGCTCGCCCGCGCCCAGCGTCGGCACCTCGATTTCGATCAAGGGCACCATCTGTTGAAGATTCATGGGAAAGGCGACGACATGGCCGGCAAACCGGTGGTCCTGGAACCGTGGGTCATGACCCCCTTGCTCGCCTATCTCGAATTTCATGATGTGTGGCATCAGCTTGATGCCAACGGGCATGACCGTCCAAGACATGACCATCACCCGCTTTTTTGTTGGGCGCGAGGACCGGGGTTCTATCGGTCACTCACAGACAATCGTGCCGTCACCCGCGGCTGTCGGCCGATCGGGGTCCGCGTGATCCAGAATATGATGCGAACGTATTTGCGCACACCGGGGGTCCTGGAGAAGCCAGCCGGTACACCACACGTCCAGCGACGCATCACCCCCCATTCCCTTCGCCACTCTGCCGCCACCATTGCCCTTGAACATGGCGCGCCACTCCACCAAGTC
>JANYEF010000370.1 GCA_025363325.1 Nitrospira sp.
AAGAGGCCGCGAGGAACCCGTCATCGATGGAAAAAACAACCTCGTAGAGCCTGGTCCCTTGTACCTCCGCCGTCAGCGTTGTGCGGTCATGGTTCCAGGCATAATGCTGAAGCCGCTGCTCTTGGTAATAGTCGTACCCCCGGACGACGGATGCCTTCGGGGCCATCGTGTAAACAGCGTTAGCCGATATGGCGCGAAACGCGGCGAGGAGTGCGAATGATTCGGGGGCAGGGCGCGGAGCAACAATCCCCTGCCCGGACATGGGACTATCCCCCTGCCCGCGACGGGATGAGGTCTTCTTCCGCATAGTGCATCACTATAAACGGGAGAGAGGAACGGCAGCAAGGTACGGTGACGAATGAATACTCGATCTGGTACCTGTGTCGGTCCCATCGCGCGAACCGGCTGCTCGCCGCTCGAAACACGTCGTGGAGACCAAACAGAAGATACTACTTGGCAGAACCGGCCTTGAATCTCGCTGCGACCTCGGCTACACGCCGGCCTAACTCCTTGGCGTCGGCCAACTCTTTCTTGTCGATGCCGGGACTATCACCCTCGGTCGTCGCAGATGCGCCGAAAGCCCCGCCCCCACTGACAACGATCATCTGATTGCCGAGCATCGCGGCAAGGATCGTCAACATCGTCAGTTCCTTCCCACTCGACACCTGACCACCCGTGGCAAAGGCTGCGCCGATCTTGTTCTTCATCTTGAATTCGGGGAACACACCGAATTTAAATTGCCAGTTATCGAAGAAGGTTTTCACCTCGCCCGACATGTTCGACCAATAGACCGGCGAACCGACCACGACTGCATCGGCCGAAAACAAATCATCCGCCGTCACCTGGCCGACTCGCTTCAACAGCGCCTCGGTGCCGGGAACGCTCTTCACGCCATCGACCACCGCTTCGGCCATGCGCTCGGTATTGCCGGAGAGCGAATGGTAGGTCACGAGCACCTTCACCAGCGGGGCCGGCTCGTCGGCGAATATCTCGCCGGAGCCGGAGCTGGTGCCCAGCATTAGAAGAAGGGCGCACAGAAACAGGGAACCAATGCGGCGGAGTTGTGAACTAGAGGTGAGAGACAAAAACATCGACTCACAGAGAGAAGGAAACGGCGCGCAGGATTGGCGCCAGTTCAACGACGGACAATTTCTTCTTCCATCCGTTCTTCAACGGAGACTTCCGTCAACGTTCCGCGATAGTCACATTTGTGGCAGCGAACCCGCCATTCCTCGATCCATTTTTCTTGCACGTACGACTGCCGACACTTCGGGCATACAAACACGCCTTTCACGTAATGCACTTTCCGCGTCTCTTTCATGCGTCCCTTTCTTGCGTATCCTGGTCGAGGATGGCATAGGCGACGACGCGATTGCAAGACACTCTCAGCCCGCATTACTCACGAGCGCCCCTATTGCAATCGCCGATCCGCTGCTACGACAAGCCTGCGGCCAGGGTGCTGGGAGTGGGACAGGCACCGCCGCCGACGGCGGAGCCAGTCCCCTGGCCTCTGCAGGCGGCCTCCGGCTTGACTCGTCGTCGGCTGGCCGATAGGATGCCGCCGTGCAACGACGCCGATCACTCGCGCTTTTTTTCATCCTCCTCCTGTCCTTCCCCTGCTGTACGCAAGCGGGGACTGATCCGGCCCCGCCTGGGCTGATCCCTATTACCCTCCCTGGGGGCGCTATCATTCATGCGGAGGTGGCCGACACGCCCCAAAAACGTACAGAGGGATTGATGTACCGCGAGCATTTAGGCGCCGACCGCGGCATGCTCTTTACGTTTTCGCAGGCGCAGGCCTGGGTGTTCTGGATGAAGAACACGAAGATCCCGTTGGATCTCATCTGGATGAATGAAAAAAAGCAGATCATCCATATGGAACTGAATGTCCCGATCTGCACGAGAACAGACGACAGCTGCCCTCAATATCGGCCAAACGAGGACGCGCTCTATGTCTTGGAACTCGATGGGGGCCGTGCTGAGAGTTTGAAGTTGCAGCGGGGATCGAAACTTCAGTTCCGCGTTCCGTAGCAGACTACGTTCACCGGTTTGTTGCTCTTGTTTATTTGGTCTATTTGGTTTGTTTAGTTGAACGAGACTAACCAGATAAACAAAACAAACCAGATGAACCAGAGCAACCCGTTTCGCCTCCTAAGACCGTTCCTGCCAGGCCCGCATCCGCTTCGCCGTAATCACTCCGTCCACACGCTCAACAGCCTTGAGCACCTGATCGAGATGGTGGGTGTCTGAAACTTCCACGACAAAATCCAGCACGGCTTTCTGATCCTCCCGCGTCGCGATCTCGGCACGACTGATGTTGGCATGGCATTCCGCAATCGCAGATGACACATTCGCCAGCACGCCGGTCTTATCGACGGCCATGACGGACACTTTGACCGAATGCGTGCCGGGCGTGGCAGCGTCCCACTCCACTTCCACCAGCCGCTCTTTATCATAGTCCAGGGCCGCAAGATTCGGACAGTCCACGGCATGGATCGTCAACCCGCGGCCACGGGTAATATACCCGAGGATGCGGTCGCCGGGCACGGGATGGCAGCAGCGCGACAGCTGCATCAGCAAATCCCGAGAGCCTTTGACCTGTGCGCCAGTGCCGTCGCTCTTCCCACCTATCGCTTTGCGCGGGGCGGGATGTTCTTGAGCCGGCGCCTGCGCCCCGGAGGACGGGGCTGTCAGTTTGCCGATGACCTGTGACGTCGCCACGCGGCCGAAACCCACGGCTGCGGTCAATTCCTCGGTGCTATCGAATCCAGACTGACGAGCGGCTTCCAGGAGCTCCTCCGATTTGAACATCCGGGCCGGCGCCATCCCCTGACGGCGAAACTCCGACTCCAGCAAACGACGTCCGATCTCGATACTTCGTTTCTGTTCTTCAACCTTGATCCAATGCTTGATCTTGGTCTTCGCGCGCGAGGTGTGGACAAACTTCAACCAATCCTTGTGCGGCGTTTGCGTGGGCGAGATCAGAATTTCGACCGTATCTCCGCTGGCCAGTTGATGCTTGAGCGGCACGATCTTCCCGTCCACCTTAGCCCCGACACAATGGTCCCCGACCTCGGTGTGAATCGCGAATGCAAAATCGACGGGTGTCGATCCTTTCGGCAACTCTTTCACAATCCCTTTGGGCGTGAACACATAGACCACATCGTGGAAGAGATCGAGCTTCACCGAGTCCATGAACTGCCGGTTATCCGTCATATCTTCATGCCATTCGACGAACTGGTGGAGCCAGCCGAAGGCCTTGCTGTCACGATCTGCAACGTGTCCTTGTTCTTTATACTTCCAGTGCGCGGCGATGCCGTGCTCGGCGAGGCGATGCATGTCCTCCGTACGGATCTGGAACTCGACATGCTCCCCCTTCGGGCCCACTACCGTCGTATGGAGAGACTGGTAGAGATTGGACTTCGGAATCGCGATGTAGTCTTTGAAGCGCCCCGGCACAGGCCGCCAGAGTGAATGGATCACGCCGAGCACGGCATAGCAGTTCATCTTGAGATCCGTCACGATCCGCAGCGCAGTCAGGTCATAGACCTCTTCGAACGTAATCGACTGCTTATTCATTTTTTGGTAAATGCCGTAGAGATGTTTGGGGCGGCCGTAGACTTGTCCGATCAACCCGTTCTCTTGCATGGCCTTATGCACGAGCTGGCGGACTTCATCGATGTACTGCTGCCGATCTTCGTCCCGTTTCGCCACGCGGACACGCAACATCTCGTAGACCTCAGGCTTGAGGTGCTTGAGACACAGGTCTTCCAGCTCATTCTTGATCCACCCGATTCCAAGGCGATTGGCCAACGGCGCATAGATCTCCAGCGTCTCCTGGGCGATCTCCTGCCGTTTGGCCGCACTGAGATGTTCCAAGGTGCGCATGTTGTGCAACCGATCGGCGAGCTTGATGAGGACGACCCGGATGTCGTCCGCCATCGAGAGCACCATCTTGCGGAAATTCTCCGCCTGTTTTTCTTCATAGCTCCGAAACGTGATCTTGCCGATCTTGGTCACCCCGTCGACCAGATGCACCACGTCCTTCCCGAACTCCTTTTCAAGTTCGTCAGGCGTCGCGACGGTATCTTCTAGGGTATCGTGCAGCAGTGCTGCGACGATGGCGGTGATGTCCGTTTTGAGTGAGGTCAGGACCCCGGCGACGGCGATGGGATGTTGAAGGTAGGGTTCTCCGGACCGACGAAGTTGCCCTTCGTGCGCTTTCGCAGAAAACTCGTAGGCCTTGCGGACTAGGCCGAGGTCGGCATCAGCAGAATAGCTTTTGATCCGATCCAGCAGCTGGTCGAGATCTGTGACGGTTTGGTAGACCATGGTTCGCTCACTCAATCACACTCGGCCGAACATCGCGAATGCGGAGCTGAATCCGGTCACGGCCGTTCCAGTGGTTCAGTTCCGGCGTGAAGGCCAGATCGACCGGGGCGCGGGACGGAATACCCCGTTCCAGCAACGACGTCATGCCGAATCCGATACTATCGAACGGCAGCGATGCCCCTTGCCGCACGGTCATTTTCAGATGTTTCTCACCGACCGTGCGTGAATCCATGACTTCGAGACGAGTCACCGCAAACGTAGGCTCTGGATTGCCCGCGCCGAACGGATGCAGCGAGCAGATTTCCTGGATCAACTGCAGATTCACTTCGTCCAAACGCACCTCGGCATCGACGTTCAACGTCGGGACCTTGGCACCGCCGTGGGTCCACCCGGCCACCACAGCGGAGAATCTGGCACGAAATTCGTCGATCCGAGACTCCCGAATCGTCACACCTGCGGCACTGGGATGTCCGCCGAAGGCCTCCAGCATTTCCCGACAGGAAGACAATCCTTCATAGAGGTCGAACCCGCCAGTCGTCCGCGCCGAGCCTTTGGCAATGCCCTGCTCGTTGATGGCCATGACAATCGCCGGGCGCTGAAACCGATCGACCAAGCGCGCCGCAACAATACCGACAACCCCGAGATGCCAGTGCCGAGAGGCCAGTACGAGTGCGGGTGGCAACTCTTGATCCTTCAACAAGGCCAGCGCCTCCGCCATGATATCCACTTCGATGCGCTGCCGTTCCCGATTCAATTGCTCAAGCCGGTCTGCCAACTGCTGC
>JANYEF010000377.1 GCA_025363325.1 Nitrospira sp.
TAATCAACCCACCCATCACCGACTTTGGGAATTTCTGGCGGGCTCGCTGTCAGACTCTCGACCGAAGGCGGAGGCGCGTGAAGAGTCTGTAGCACGAGTGCCACCAGGGCTTGGTCCTCAAATGGTTTGGGAAGAAATGGGAGGGTCCCCCGGCGTATGCCGTACCCTGCCAAATCCTGGTCGATATTGCCAGACATGAGGATCACTCGCAGGTCTTTCCGCATGCGGAGCGCGCGGACGGCAAGCTCGTAGCCGTGGACGTGGGGAAATTGATTGGAGCTCGAGGCCATTTGAAAGTCCGGAGGGGGCAGGATGAGGTCTGCGAGCAGGAGATCGATGGGCCCTTCGTGCTGGGTGCAGATCTTGAGGGCCTCCGAACTGCCGTCGGCAACGAGGATCGAAAAGCCTGCCTGCTGAAGGATTGTCTTGCACAGCTTCGTGATAGTCGGTTCGTCATCGACCACCAGGATGGTCGGGGAAACGGATGGTGGGACGCTGTTCTGCTGTCCTGACATAGTGGGTAACCTTATCCGACAGCATAGTGCCGAACAAAGTCCATGGCGAGAGAATCCACGTTTCCGGCAGGATAGATAGGGAGAGGATTAAGTAGGGTCTCTAGTGGGTGACGGCGCCCAGCCTCCTCCCAGCGCTTTGAAGAGGCCGACCATATCCGTCAAGCGGGTGCGTTCGGTGAGGACCAGTTGGGTCTCTGCTGCTAGCGCTGTTCGCTGTGCATCCAGCACATCCAGATAATTCACCAGGCCTGTGCGGTATCGGATTTCGGCCAATCGCACGGCCGTTTGTGCCGCAGAGAGTTGTTCACGCTGTCGTGCGAGCTGTTCCGCCCTCGCGCGTAGCGACGTCAGCAAGTCAGCGACTTCTCGAAACGCCTGTAAAATAGTCTGCTGGTAACTCTCCAGCGTCTGCTTATAGCGCGACTCCGCCGAATCCAAGCGGGCGAGGTTGGTCCCTCCTTGGAAGATCGGCAGGGTAATCGACGGACCGATGCTGTAGTTCGAACTGTTGCCGGTGAACCAGCTGGAGAACTCGGCACTCTGCAGGCCGCCTTGGCCGGTAATGGAGAAAGTCGGAAAGAAATAGGCACGAGCCTGGCCGATGCGGGCGTTGGAGGCCATAAGGGTGGCTTCCGCCTGGAGAATATCCGGGCGTCGCTCCAGAAGTTGAGAGGGCAGCCCAACAGGAATGTCCGGCTGAACGACGACAGCACGGAGGGGTTTGCTGTGAAGGTCAAGCGACCCCGGAGACATCCCGTTCAGCATCTCCAGCCGGTGCGACTCCACGGCTCGAGTTCTCGCTAAATCCGGAATGAGGCTCGCTGCTTCAGCAACCAACACTTCAGTGCGTTTCACGTCCAGTTCTGAGGCCAAGCCGACCGAGGCACGTTTCTGAATGATATCTAGATACTCTTGCCGGACCGCGAGTGCTCGCCTGGCGATGTCCAGCTGCTCGTCAAGTTCCCTGATCCGGAAGTAGGACTGGCCTACATCGCTGATCAACGATAGCGCGACGGCACGGGCATCTTGTTCGATTGCCTGAGCGTCGGCGAGTGCCGCTTCACGCCCGCGTCGAATACGGCCCCAGAAATCCATTTCCCACCGGAGATCCAGGGCGCTGTTCCAGAGATCGAACGTTGTTCCAGGGGTGGCAAATACCTGAGGCCCCGATTGTTGTCCAGTTGCCAGCCCCAAGCCAGCCAACGTGTTCTTGGACACGGCGATGTTGCTGTAACTGCTGGAGAGATTCATTTGAGGATAGAGGCCGGCGGCCGCCGACATGACGGAGGCGCGCCCTTCGAGGACCCGGGCGACCGCCCGTTTTACATCATGATTCTGTTGAAGGGCTTGTTCGATCAGACCGCTGAGTTCGTTATTCTGAAAGGTCTTCCACCACTCGGCCTCCGGCTGGTGATCCGAAGCAGACGAGGCCTCGGTGGTATTCGTCATGCGTGACCAGCCGTCAGGCACTTCCACCGGCGGGCGTTCGTATTCCCGCCCTTGCACGCAGGCGGAGAAGACCAGTCCCACCAACATAATTACGAGATTGTTCGTCGCTGTGCTCA
>JANYEF010000411.1 GCA_025363325.1 Nitrospira sp.
CATCCTTCAACCCACCCTGTTGATTCACCACGAAATCACGAAGGAGTCGCCAACCTCGTCCATTGGAAATACGCCCACAGTAGGCTGGATCGGGAAACGTGATGAGATTGAAGCCTTTGGGTTCCGGCACCTCACCACCGAGACTGATCGTACCTTCGATCGTCCCGCCATGCTGAACAGCAATCACGTCGTAGGCGAACGACGACCATGCACCAACCGTCACGGACGCGAACGTTCCTGCCGCCACCATGAAGTGTCTGATCCACCTTCTCATTGTTTTACGTTTCACGTGTGACGCCTCATGGCTTCTGCAATTCCAGGGTCGGCTTGATATCGACGAATTTACCCAGTGAGCCCATTCCATAGTGCGGATTCTCCTCGATCTCATGGGCGGAACGCCGTCCCTTGGGGGACTCGAAGACAAAATTGGCCTGAACCCTCTGCTGAGCCGGAACCGTCACTTTCTGTTCCGTCATCGTACCCACGCCAGGATGCCACGCCATCAAGGTGTAGTCCCCAGGCGGCACGTCACGAAGCGAGAAGGTCCCATCGGCCTGCGTGATGGCAAAATATGGATTGTCGACGGCCAACCCCCAGCTTTCCATATAGGCATGGAATCCGCATTGCATGACAAAAATCCGGCGGTCTTTCGTCATACGAATGACTTCATGCATCGGCTGACCCGCCAGATGTTCGTGGCTGTCGGCCCCGACATTGTGCTTGTGATGTGGGTTCATGGGCAACGGTGTGTTAAACAACACCCGGGGACCAAGATGAGAGGTTTCATAGGCCTGAATATCATGAAATACGGGATCCATGTTCACAACATTCACCTCCGATCGATCTCTGACCACGCTGACAAACGGAAGAAACCGGCAGTCCTTCGCTTCAATCGTCGGCGGCTCGAACGTAAACGGCTTTCCTTTGGTCGCGTCCGTCAGCAGCACCACGGCATCTTGTAACCCGCCATCCTGCGCGAGGGTAAACTCGTGCAGGATGCGCCAGCCTGTCCCCGTTGAAATCCTCCCGCAATAGACAGGATCGGGAAACGTGATCAGGTTAAACCCTTTAGGAATCGGCTTCCCCTCCGTGATCGTCACCTTGCCGGTAATCGTGCCTCCGTCCGTGACCTGAACTTCTTCATACGCCCAGGCGACAGAAAGGCCCAGCATCAGCCATCCGCACAACACGAGCAACAGCGCCCTCATGAGTCCTCCACGATTCCTTAGTGTGATCGAACTGGAAGCTCGACCATCGTACCAAAAGGATGCCCCAAAGAAAAAGGGGGAAGCCGTTGGCCTCCCCCTTCTCCTGATTCATCTACCTCCTGCCAACAGCAGGAGTTGCAGTCTTACTTCGCTGCGACCGGAATGACCTGCACCGGTTGTTCAACCGACGCACTCTTCATCCCGGCACCCGCTCCGTGCAACGGCAGCAGGCGAGTATCGCCGGACGGCAACACACGCACATAGCCCCACTCCCCGGACTGGGAGTATGGCAACCGCTGGTTGCTATACACATAGTCGCCCGGCAAACGGTATGGACCGCCGGCCGAGGGCAAGAACGCGTCGAGGGTCTCCGACCCGGCGAACTCGACCACGCTGATCATATCTGCGCCGCGCATGAAAGGCTCAATTGGCCACTCATGCTTCTCGACGCTGAACATCCCGTTTTGCTCGTTGCTCGCCCCGATCACATGGATGCGCACTGGATCACCTGCATGCGCTTCAATGAGCGGAGTGGCCGGATCTTCAGGCTTATCCGCTTTGCAAGGCTGGAACATCTTGCCCAGCGAGCAACCCTGCTCCTCACGATACTTGTATGGTTCCGACCGATAGTTGATACCGGTCAGACCCGCCACGTTCTGCACGTACGGCATAAAGCTCGTGCCGATGATGTTGTCTTCGTCCTGGAAGAACAACGCCACGTCACGATAATTCGGCCGCAGTTCGTTCCCCGGCACCGACCGATCGATGATCACGTCAGCCGCCCAGGCGTTCTTGTTCGTCAAATCGGCCCCGGTCTTCGAATCCCGATACTTGGACCCTTTCGGACCGACCACCACAGCTCCAAACAACCCGTTGCGTGGATTCGTCATCACGTTGCCCCAATCCCACACCAACGACGTGGTTTCACCGTTGAACGGATCCGCGTAGTAGGTATAGGTCCGCTCGGCACCAGGAGCAATCGTCTGATCGCCTGGGTTGTTGCCGACGTTGGCTCCCATCGAATCCTTTGGATCGAAGGCCAAACCAATCGCGGAGAAGGAGGCCTTGCTCTCCTGCATCTTGTTCTTCAGATTGACTTTGACGCAATCTCCGACATTCACACGAAGCGTGAGCGGCATGGGGTGCGCCCCACTCGCCACCTTCGCGGTATCTTCCTCCAAGGCGTAAATCTTGGCCTCGGGGTTGCTGATTTGGATCTTCCGCTCGAAGTCCACCTCGATGGACTCAGGCGCCTTCGCGTTGAACTTCATCGACGGATAATCCAAGGCCACCACGTTGAAGTTCTTCACCGGAGCGTCAGCCGGACAGACCGGCAACGCCTTAGGAATCTCGCCCTTGATGGAGAACCCAGCCGGCAACTTCTTCAGATCGGCCTGCTCTTTGTCAAAGACACGGATGATGCCCCAAGCCCCTTCGGAGAACTTCGAGGACCGGCCGTTGAAGTGGATGTAGTCACCCGCTTGCAACCGCGGTCCACCGGCCTGCGGCACCACAAGGTCGTAGCGCTCCGCAATCCCGATGTGCATCGAATTCTTCCGATTCGCATCGCTGGCATACCGTTCACTCAGGAAGGTGTGGCCGGAGAGGGTCCAGGTCATCGTCTCGTTCATGAGGGTGTGGAGAAGACGGAACACCATTGTGTCTCCCACATAAGCCCTCAGGAGCGGCGTGTATGGATCGCCATGGATTTGGCTGTTGAACGCCTGCGAGACGTCTGGATTGGTGGCCAACCGCTGGGCGATCGGACCGGCCCTGAAGTTCAAGCCGCTCCCCGTGGTATGGGTCCCCCCGTTCAGGAACGGCATCGGCGTCATATACAGCTTATCCGGCATCATGAACGACACGGTCTTACCCGCTTCAAGGGCCACTTCAATCGGCTGCCCTGGCGGATTGCCCGCGGTTACGATGTTGACGGTGTGCGGCACGGTATCGTGCACTTGCACCATCAATTCACGGAAGCTGTTGTTCACCCCGTAACCGACCGGCTCGACGGTGCGAATGTCCGCGATCGGACCGCTCCGGATTGCCTTCCCCGTCTTCGCATCATGATAGGTCGATCCAACCGGTTCAGCGATGAACGTCCCGAAGCCGCCATGCGGCCACGTGGTCGCACCGAATGCGTGATCGTGCCAGAACACGGTTCCCACGTCCGCATCGACCCAAAACCGCTGCCGAACGAACTCCACCGTCACGATGTCTTTCGCCGGGTGATCGCTCTTGAGGCCCTTCGTCAAGGTGATCGTATTGCCCTTGATATCCTTGATCCGAGCGATTTCATTACCCTTGACGTTATCGGCGCCGACCAAGATCAGCGTACCGACGTGGTATTGGCCTGCATTCTTCACCGTGAGCGAGGCTGCACCCATCTTCGCCGGCGCGGTCAGCACCGTGTTCATCGGAAGCGGTAAGCCCTTCTTGTTCTTCTTCTCGATCATCGTGAACGGGCGCACCGACTGCTCATAGGAGAAACCGGTGATCACGCCGTCCGACGCTTGGTTATCGAACTGGAGAAAATGCCAGTGCGTGTTGATCTTCGACGACTGGAAGTTCGTGTAGTCGTCGTCATCCCACTCACTGGTCAGCGTCCAATCGACGCAGTCGTAGATGTTGCCGCGCACAACCAACGGATACTTCAGATCGTCGTTGGCCCGAACCGCCGCCTCTTCTTCATGGAGTACGTAGATCAATCCGTTCGGATCGATCACCGCCGGCTCCTTACCCTGCGCCTTGGCGATCTTGATCGGCAATTTAATGAAGTGCACGTTGAAGCTCTTGCGCCCGGCATTCTCCGGACAGAGGCTCCAGACTCCATTCTCTCCTGGCTTGGCATTGTCATTGCTCTCATCCCCATTCGCATCCCGGCGGATCATCTCCAACCAGGGCGCGCCCACGTGGTTCGGGGAAAACATGACCCGCTTGCCGAAGTGCGGCGTCAGATGCGGCCAGGCCACCTTGCCGGTCAACGGTTCAAACATGATCGGATGCCGCTGACCAGGATGGGTGGACTTGTACTTGGGATTGTCCGTCGTACTTTCCTTCTCGCTCATCGCACGATTGCCGTCCCACGCCCAGTCCAACACCGTCGCGTCGTAGGACACAAGCTGACCCTTCTCATCGTCCTTGTGGCCAGGCTTGCCCATCGTAGGCATCTGCATCGTCACCCAATCCTTGACCGTGATGGTGGCAGGGTTGGTGGTCCAGTTGCTCTTGCCCTTGTCGGTAATCGTGAATTGCTTGCCGAACCAATCGACGGTCTGACCAATCAACTTGTCCGACGAAATCGGAGTCTTGATCCGACCCTTGCGATCCGGCAACTCACGGAGATCCGGCATTATGTCGTTCCGCAAGTCTCCCTGCTGGATCGTGTTGTATACGCGCCAGTAGCCCCACATGCCCGCCACATAATGGTGCGCCACGTGGCAGTGGAAGAGGAAGTCACCAGCCAACTGCTGGCAGAGACCGGATCCGCACTCCGTCTCCAGGTCGAGTGCTTCGGAAGGACCGATGACTTCCACGTCGACCCGGTCTGTCTTCGCACGAATCACGGGATACTTCACCGGCCCGTTCACTGCGGTGGCCCAGAGGTTCATGTCATCGATCGCCCGCGGGCTCCGCGGCCACCGAATGGTTCCACCGTGGGGATGGTGCGAGTGGAAGACTTCCGATCCACCGTGCACCAAGCGGAACTTGGCCGGATCGCCCATATAGGAACGCGGAATCGTCGGCGAGGGATCGCCGAACGTATAGGAGCTGTAGCCCATCGACTCGTCTTCGAACCCGAAGTACTCGTGCTGCACATGCATGTTGTTGATGCCGAACGGCTCGCTGCGATAGTTGATCGCGCGGCCACCCGGACGATAGGCATCGGTCAGCGGATCGCGCTGCGGGAGAAAATCTCCCTTCTTGTTGAGCGGGCGGAACGCTTCGTCGCCGACTTCGTGATAGATCAGCACAAACTCGCGGAAGTCCGGACCGGTACCGTTCTTAATGATCGTCTGCCACCCACTGGAGGCCGGCGTGGGATCGCCCTCACCGAGCGGCTCCAGGTAGCTCGATCCGCGGGGCTCGACGACGAACGCGCCGAACAATCCCATCACCGTTAGCTCACGGTCTTGGCTATAGGTATGGAATTGGCGGACACCTTCCTGGGTGTTCGGGTGGATGTACCACTCGAACTCGCCGGTTTTCTTTTCTTCGACGACAGAATCAGAGTTGGTCGTCGTCGCCGGGGCTCCGGTGGCGCTCACCACCATGCTCGATCCATGGATATGCAGACTGACCGGTCCACCGCCCTCTTCCAGTTTGTTCGAGAGCTTGAGCTTCACGCAGTCACCCTGGTTGGCGCGGAAAACGAGGGGCTGGATCCACTGGGCCTGCACGCCAGGAAGTATGGCGCCTGGATCGAACCCTTCCTTATCGCGCGCTTCCCTATTCTTGGTTTCTTCTGCGCGCACCTTATCCAAATTCTCATCCAGCACGTACATGTAGCCGGGATAGAAGTCGAGCCACGTGTTGAGCGTGATTTCGACGTTGATCGTGGACACGTTGTACTGCTTCACCGGGGCCGTGGCCGGACACTTCCCACCGCCTGTCAGCGCCACCGGTTCTACGCGAGGATCAGACACGAGGAGCATGTCCTGCCCGCCTGCTCCATACTGGTGCATCATGGAAGAGGTGTTGTACATCCCGGTGTTGACACCCCGCATCTGAGGATCCTGGGCCATATGATCCATAATCCGCTGATGCTGCAGTTCAACCATCGCAGAACGCTCGGCCTTGCCGCTCATCGCATCCTCGACGATCGTCTGACCTTTGAGTTTCTCTGCCCAACCAGGCAGTTGATGGCTCATCGCGACGTGCGGCGGCGACGTCTCAGCCTGTGAGGGATTCTCAGCGGATGCGAGCGGGACCCCGAGCAGAGCCACAGCTGCCATCGCGCCGAGCATGCGGGTTGGTACACTACCTCGTAGCTTGTGAATAAACATGGACCGGCCTCCTTGAAATGGCATGTAAAACAGCTAACACCCCGTGCAAAATTTATAGGCAGAAAAAAGATTCACGCTCACACCCACCCCCCACGACACGATGGGATGGTCATCTTCAATAATGAATGATGCAAGGTACTGAACTTTACATAGCTTAGTCAACCCCTCCATGATCCCTTTCGACTACTGACACGACTCGCGTTTTCTCTCATGCAGTATTCCACGCCGCATCGACGAGTGAGGCTTTCGGCCTCTGATGCCTGAGAGTTTCTTCTTCGATGTGCACGCCTCCACTTATGTGCGATAATGACCTCTATGTTTCTGAAACGTTGGCTGGTTGGCGATCCGCTCAAGAG
>JANYEF010000442.1 GCA_025363325.1 Nitrospira sp.
CTTTACTCCAATTAAACAATGAACCCCGGGCTCGTATGAAGAGGCGCCGGGGTTCCTTGGAGGCCGTGAGTCGCTTAGATTACTTCTTCACATTCAACAATACGTGCCCACGACGGTTCTGCTGATAGCAGGATTCAGCAGGGTCCGTGCAGAAAGGGCGCGCCTTGCCGTAGGACACGACCGTCACCTGCTTGGGAGCGACACCCGACTCAACCAGATAGCTGCGCGCAGCCTTGGCTCGCTTATCCCCCAACACGATATTATAGTCGGCCGTGCCCCGTTCATCGGCATGACCCTCGACCTTCATCACGGCTCCAGGATGGTCCTTCAGCCACTGTGCGTCGTGATTCAATGCCCCCATTCCGGCATCTGACAGCATCCACTGATCATATCCAAAGAACACGTCCTGTAAACCAGCTTCAATGGCCGCTTTTTCCTCTTTGGTTATTTCCGCACGCTGACGGGCGGTCATCCCAGAGGAGGAAAGCGATGCGATATCGCCACCCTTCCCCAGGCGCTCTTCCGAGGGATTCTGGGAGAAACCACTTAGCTTTCCACCTGAACTACCATTTTGCGCAGACCCTGCTCCCGTGTCTCCATCGGACTGCAGCCATTTCATGCTACAGCCCTGACCAACCAACAGGACAAGCCCCAGCGCTGCCACAATACCTGTTTTCATTGGACTTCCGATCATGATAGTTCCCCCATCCTTGGAATAACACCTCGCCTGCATAGATCAAATATAGCACCTGAATTGAAAAATGCGGCTCATTCCGTGGGCCATAGCCATTTCGCCTAACTTGTCAGGCTGTTGGAGATGGTTCTTGAGGATAAATGCAGTGGGATAAGGGAACAGGTACCCCTCGTCGCCGACCACGAAAGCATGGACCAGAAAGGAAACTGTTTAGAATTGGGCCGGCTTGCGATCAGCCCACCGAGCCGGACGCATCACGGTACTTAAGGCGGCCACAGCACAAATGAAGGCCAACATGGCCAAGCCCACCATCAGGAAAAAACCAGCCCGGACGTCATGGGGGACTACATGATTCATGATATGCCCCTCCTCTTGGTGACTGTGCTTTTATCCACTCAGCCATCCGCAAGAACAGACCCAGGGTGCCGTGGGATCGTGCTTCGTCAACCAGCGCCCACAACAGGGGCAATGCCTTGTCCAAGCCTGCCGCTGCCCGTGCCCTGAAAAACTCCCGTTAGGAAGTCTCTCACGATCTTGCGTATAGCATAGCACCATCCAGACACCCCATGAATACTGCTTCTTGTTGAAAGAATACTGCTGGAGACACGAAAAATCTATGCAGCTTTGGTGGGGGAGAACCCTCTCAAAAGGACCAGGCAGTTTAGTTCTAAGCTGCTGATACTTCAGTGATTCCACCATGATGCTTCACGGGATGATGTGGTGCGCCAGGAGGGGGGATTGAACCCCCAACCCTCGGATCCGAAAGGCACCCGCTACCCGACGTACTTAGGTCAACAATTTGGACTCCGCTTCGGCCCTCTCATCATTCCTCATCACTCCCACTTCGTGCTGGGCTGAAGTAATCAACGCAATGAAAAAGATAGGGACCGATCCACGGCCTGCGTGGCCTACGTATTTAGGCTCGAAGATGAAATGGGCGAGGTCTGCGCTCACGAGATTGAACAGAGGCGCGACGAGCCCATACTGATGCTCGTCGCGCCTGCCCACACAAGGAGAGGTTGACGTAGGCTCTTTACCGAAGCATTGTTGTACTTGTGTAGAGAGACCCGTCTGTTGCCGTCTCTCCTGATCTTGGCAAGCTCTGTTGGCTACATCTCGCCGCAGTTCTTCCCCCACAAATCTTAGGCGTAATCGATACTTGTTTGATTGGCAGGTGTGGTGTTTCTTTCACTTCCGTAGCCATCACGGTGCGGCCATCCCGTTTACTCTCGATGCTGAAAGCATGGACTACATCTAAAACAACTAGTGAAAATAACAGCGTAACGCTGAGTAATAGCAGAGCAGAATTCTTATTCAACATATACCTCCATGTGATTGATTTAGTTGTCCATTCTCAGGCCACGCGTAGCAGCAATCAACGTGCCTACAGATCCGAATTCGACGTGCGTGCATGTTTATCGATGGATTTCTTGGGTTTAGCGTGGCTGTCTGGATGGATGTCGCTCGGAGGGCATCGGCAATCAACCAAGTTGTTTCTGGTTGAGACGGA
>JANYEF010000465.1 GCA_025363325.1 Nitrospira sp.
CGTTACGCGCGCAAGAGACGGATAGTGCGGATAAGTTCCTCGTTGCCGGTCGCGGTGAGTTGCATCTCGGCGTCTTGATCGAACAAATGCGCCGGGAAGGGTACGAGCTGCAAGTCTCGCAACCGGAAGTCATTGTCCACCAGGATGGGGAAAAGGTCCTCGAACCCTATGAAGAACTGACCATCCAGGTGCCGGAAACCTATCAAGGCGCCGTGATTGAAGAGCTCGGCAAACGCCGCGGCGAGTTGCGCCACATGCGACTCATCCATTCCGACGCCGGACCGAGCGAAATGCATCTGGAGTACCATATCCCCACCCGTGGCATCATGGGACTCAAAAACCTCTTGGTCGCCAAAACGCGCGGCACCATCATCATGCACCATGTCTTCGTCGCGTACGAACCGGTGGAGCAGCGCGACCTCACGGTGGCGACACACGGGTCACTCGTCGCGTACGAAGACGGAGTCAGCACCGGCTATGCCATCTTCATGACCCAGGAGCGGGGTACCATGTTTATCGGCCCTGTCGTGGATGTCTATCGCGGGATGGTTGTCGGCGAAAACAGCCGAGACGAAGACATGGACGTGAACGTCTGTAAAGAAAAGCAGCTATCCAACATGCGGGCGTCGGGTACCGATGAGGCCTTGGTCCTCACACCGCCACGGGAAATGGGTTTGGAGCTCGCGCTCGAATATATCGGCCCGGATGAACTGATTGAGGTGACGCCGAAGAGTCTGCGTATTCGCAAACGGATCCTCAACTCAGATGACCGCCGCAGGGCCAAGAAATCCAGCAAATAGTCTCCTTGCAGCGATGAGAATTAAGAAGAAAACCCCCAAACCTTCTGCCCGCCGTCCCCCACTCTACTTTGTCGGCTATCGGGGGACCGCGCCAGCCACAGACGAACTGAAGGCCTGGTACGAACGGGAATATGGCGGGCCGCTAATCATTCGCCACGAAGCGGGCTCAGCAGAATCCTGGCACGCGTCGCACGGCCCCTGGTCGGCCCATGTCGTGATGCCGCTGCCGATGAGCCACGTTTCCGACGTGATGAAGCAGTTGGCTTGGGAGCACGACGTGATGGGCGCAGTCGCGCCTTCCCTCGTATCCCCGCGAGACATGCCGGACACGATACTCTTTGCCGCACGACTCGCCCGGGGTCTCACGCTCCTCACTCAAGGCACAGCCCATGACATCATCACCAACCAATACGTGAACCCGTCGGATTGGCAGGATCGCCCCCTCACCCACTTCGTCGCCGGCGATCACATCCCGATTATGCAAGGCGACGATGAGCAAAGCCATCGGAGCTGGTGCTACACCCTTGGCCTCAGCAAATTCGGGGTGGATGAACTCGAAGCATTTCTTCCTCCCGGTCTTCCAGACCAGCCTGTACGCGATCTCCTCAGGGAAACGGCAGACGAATTGATCAGGACTGGACAGTCGCCAAAAGTCGGAAGCCATATCCGTGTAGGACTTTTGGGCCAGAGCATTGAGATTGCCAACCACCGAACCGCCTCACCAGCCGGACGTATGCTGAGTTTTCGAGAAATTCGTCCGTCACCATAGCTTCTCAATCTTATCGGCCACCTGTGGGCCAACCAGGCCTCTTCTAGCAGGATGCTGAAAAAGCCTGCCAGCGACGTTCTCGCATCGTTCAGACCCTCAACGTACCCCAGAGGGTACGCCTTCCGGTCCTTCACTCGCTGCGGCCTTGCTGGATGGCCTTGTTGAGCATCCTGCAGGAGTATTTTCCTGTTGTGCCACACGTGAGAACCATCGAAGTTCCAGCGTGCCAACATAGTTTTCCCGCAGCCTGCTGGGTCTTCAGGCCCGTTGACAAGGTTTCAATCCGTACGGTACAAAAACGTATACGACTGTGTCAGAGACCGGACTAAACCTAGCGAAGGAGGCATCCAGATGAGTGATGTAGCAGCAGAAATCAAGGTGGGCGATACCGCACCGGATTTTAACTTAAAGGATCAGGACCAGAAGGACGTGAAGCTGAGCGACTATCGCGGCAAGAAAAATGTGGTGCTCTGCTTCTATCCCCTGGATTGGAGCCCCGTCTGTCAAGGCGAGAACAAGTGTTTGACCGACGACTTCCCCAAGTTCCAATCGGCCAACGCAGAACTCTTCGGCGTCAGCTGTGACAGCTTCTTCTCACACAAGGCGTGGGCTGATTCCATGGACCTCAAGCACCGCCTGCTGTCGGACGTGCATCGGACCACTGCGAAAGGCTACGGCCTCTACTTTGAGCCGTTGAACTGCTCGAAGCGTGCGACCGTCATCGTCGACAAGAACGGCAAGGTCGCCTATGCGAAGGTACAGGAAATCAAGGTGGCGCGGGAAGACAAGGACATCCTCGCGGCCCTCGCGAAGCTGAGCTAATTTCTGTCAGAAAGTCCGAAAGTCGAAAGCCCCCATGTGGGAGCTTTCTGACTTTCGGACTTTTGACGTGATGACGTGGGGCTATGAACATGGCTGGAACAGTCGAAGACGTCCGAGACGAAAACTACAAGGAGTTCACCGATGCACCCGCGTCGATCGTCGCCTACGGCCTGGCCACCTGCGAACCCTGTAAGACCTACGACCCGATCCTGGAAGAGACGGCCAACAAGTTTCCCGACGTGAAAGTCGGCAAGGCCAAGATGCATGTCCCAGGCCGCTGCCGCGAAATTAAGAAGAGCCACTCTTTCGAGACCTACCCCACAACCCACTTCTTTTCCAATGGCAAACTGCTACTGACCCGTGAAGGGGTGGTGGAGCCAGCTGAACTTGCCGCGCTGATTGCGGATCATTTGATAAAGTAATTCTTTCTCGCCGACTTCGCCAGAGAGAAGGTGAGTCTCCCACTTCCTCACTCTCAGGCTACATTCTCTCAGGCTACATTGACACTGCCGAGTTAAGGCGCTGCTCGCGCTACCCACTCCCCTGTCTCTACTATACATAATTAACATTACGTATTATACTTCTCACGGGAATATTTCTACAATCTACTGAAATTTTGAAAAGCGCTATCAAGCTCTTTTTTGTACGGTCGACATTTTGTCGTCCGTCGACGCAAATCGGCGTCAATTGTCGATCGATCTCATGAAAGCAACCCGTAACTAATCGAAATATATCGAGTCGTCCGTCTGTTATTCGGCATAGCCTTTGCGATCATTTCCGGTGATCGCGGGAGGAGGCGAATTAACAAAGAAGGAACAATACCTGGTCGTGTTTCTTGGCCCACAACAACAAGGGCCGTTCCTGTGGTGAGCATAGCTTTACATCACAATCAAGCAAGAGGTGTGTCATGAGAGGATACGCAAGGATCGCTTTCGTAAGTCTTTTGATGATGGGGTTACTCGCTACACCGAATCTATCGTCGGCGACAGATGGGTCATCGAACCTATGATGGGAATGGGCGGCACAGTTTGTTGAATGCGGGACTACGGTCTAAAATCGAACATCTTCGCGACAAGATCGCGGAGCACCGTGAGGATCACCATAATCAGGGAGGGATACCTGATTCCCTTCGGGCCTTGCAGACGGAGGTCAGCAGTTTGAAGAACGACTTGGCCACCGCAAATGCTCAACTCTTAAAGCTCGCTACTCGTCTCAACGTCCTCGAGACCCCTACAACGGGTGGCGGCGGTACCAGTCCCACGCTTACGGAGTTGGCCAAATACGTAACAGTCGATCTAAATACACTCAACGGGGTAAAGGGGCCTCACGTGATATTTCATCACGCGAACGTCCACGTCCAGAGCGGGTCGGGCACTACCACTGAGGCAAGCGGACTAACGGGCCTGGGCAACTTGATCGTGGGATACAACGAAATGCCTGTCCAATCGAGTGGGGCACGCGTCGGATCACATAACCTTGTAGTGGGACCATCCCATGCATTCACCTCGAGGGGAGGAGTTGTTTTCGGGAGAGGCAACTTGATTTCAGGCGAGTACGCGACGACCCTCGGAGGGGTTCAGAACAGCTCTGCAG